>CAMNMO010000069.1 GCA_946544695.1 uncultured Ruminococcus sp.
ACTTCGTCCGCCGCTTGACAAAGCGCTGTATGATGAAGCAAAAGCAAATCTTTCCGATGAATTGTTTGCGCTGTTAAAGGAAAGCAATGGGATACTTCTTCTAATGGAACACCCGAAGGCAAACGGCGGCAAGCCATTTGTCACAGGCAGCATTATCTATCCGTTTGAAGAAATGAAAAGTCAGACTGCCGTATTTAAGGAGTTGTTCAGCGAAGAAGGCTTCGTTATCGCAGGCAACGGCGCAGGCGGATATTTCGTGCTAAAAAACGGCGGAAAAATATTTCTGTATGAGTATGCAGGCGAAGAAGGCAGCATGTATGCTGAATGCCTGACTGACTATCTTAACAAGATATAACATAAAGCTGACCCTGAAAAAACAGGGTCAGCTTATTTTTATCCTTTTGCAGGTATCTCGAAGGTATCACGCCTGCGAAGTCTTTTGGCAGAATAAAAAACTCCCGACAGAACAGGCACCAGAAATGCTGAACATACTGATACAAGCAGACAGTGCAGTCCCGGCACAGCCGTGCTGAATAGTCTGCCAAGCAAAGGCACATATATGCCCGCAAACAATGCAGCAGCCGATGCTGTCACAGCGAACAGCAAAAATCCGTTGTTGAAATAAGGCACTGAGAACAATGTCTTTTCTTCCGACTTACATTCAAATACGTGTATCAGCTGACAAAGCACAAGTGTCATAAGTGCACCTGTCCTTGCGGCACGTATAGTTTCGCCTGACTTTAACAGCAAGGTAAAAGTACCAAGAGTGCTTATACCTATGAGAAAGCCCCTGATAAGCATTCGCCATAACAGTCCGCCGCTGAAAAAGCTGTCACTCTCCTTTCTCGGCATTCGTTCCATGACAGACTTCTCAGGTGGTTCAAGCCCAAGTGCCACCGCAGGCAGACTGTCTGTCACAAGGTTTACAAGCAGTATCTGTGCAGGCAGCATGACCATAGGCAGTCCCATCATTATACCGCCGAACATGGTAACAACTTCTCCTATATTGCTTGATATCATGTACCGCACGAATTTTCTGATATTTGCGTAGATAGTTCTTCCGTCCTCGACAGCACTTACCAGTGTGGCAAAGTTGTCATCAAGTAAGATTATATCAGCTGCCTGCTTTGTAACTTCAGTACCCTGTATACCCATAGATACACCGATATCAGCTTCCTTGACGGCAGGCGCATCATTTACGCCGTCTCCTGTCATGGCACATATATGCCCCTTAGCCTTGAATGCCTTTACTATCCTCAGTTTGTGTGCAGGGGTCACTCTTGCAAATACAGAACAGTTATCTATCACCTCGACAAGCCGTTCATCTGTCATTGCATCAAGTTCACTTCCTGTCAGTGTGAGACTTCCCTGTTTGAGTATACCGACCTGTCTTGCGACAGCATCCGCTGTAAGCTTGTGGTCGCCTGTTATCATGACAGTCCTTATACCTGCCCGTTCACATCTGCGCACCGCAGCAGCAGCTTCCTGTCTGGGCGGGTCCTGCATGCCCATCAAGCCAAGAAATTCTGTACTTTCTCCTATCATTCTGCAAAACGCAAGAACACGCAGACCCTCAGCGGCAAGTGTATCGCCACGTCGCAGCACAGCAAGCTTATCCGCACTTGAAAACACCTTTTTCCCGCCTGCGCTGTACACGTTCGTGCATTCATTGATTATCACATCTGCACTTCCCTTTTTGTATGAAACGGTATTGCCGTTTTCATCACGGCATATAACTGTCATCGAACGTGACTCACTGTCAAATGGTATCTCGTCCTGTCTGGTCAGGGTGAGTTCATCAGCACGCACACCTGCTTCAGCTGCTGCAACGACTATTGCGCACTCAGTGGGGTCACCCTGTGCGGTAAATCTTTCGGGACTGTTTTTGGCTTTCAGCAGAGAAGGCGAAACTTCTTCAAGCACAGCATTTGAACACAGCACGCCGCAGGTGAGAAGTTCCTTTAATTGCACGGTCATCTCTTTGCCGATCTCATCAGTGCGCATAAGTTTGCCGTCACAGTCTGAAATGGCTGTAACTTTCATCTTGTTCTGCGTGACTGTGCCTGTCTTATCGGTGCATATAACCGAAGCACAGCCCAGCGTTTCCACAGAATGCAGTTTGTGCACGAGTGCATTTCTTTTAAGCATTTTCCTGACTGCAAGTGAAAGCGCAATTGTAACAGCGGCGGGCAGACCTTCGGGTATGGCAGCGATGGCAATGGTAATGCCTGTCATCGCCATATCAAGCAGCGGTTCACCACGGACAAGTCCTGCAATAAACACAATGAAGCACACAGCTATGCAGATGACTGCCAGTGTCCTGCCAAGTTCTGCAAGCTTTTTCTGGAGCGGTGTCAGCTCCTCCTCGATGCTGTCAAGCATCACAGATACCCGCCCCATCTGAGTGTGTTTGCCTGTCGATGTGGCTTCTATGACTGCACTGCCTTTTGTGACAACTGTGCCCATATATGCCATATACTCCTTGTTCAAAGATGAGAAATCCACCTCGTCAGCCCGCTGCCGCTTGACCGCAGACTCTGTCTCACCGGTGAGTATAGCTTCATCACAGCAAAATCCTCTGCAATTGATTATGTAACCGTCCGCAGGGATCCTGTCTCCTGCTTCAACGGTGAACACATCGCCTGTGACAAGTTTTTCGGCGGGCAGTTTAACAAGTCTGCCGTCACGGTATATCCGTGCTGTGGGGGCAGTCATGGCTTCAAGCTTCTCAAGGGTCTTTTCGCATCTGTATTCCTGGATAAAACCCAGAAAAGCGTTTATGACCACCACTGCCACCATAGGTATGGCATCGGTATACTGCCCAAGCAGCACTGATACTGCTGTTGCGCCAAGCAGTATCATGACCATTATATCATGAAACTGCCCCGCAAAAATTTTCAGCGCTCCCTTTTTCTTTCTGCTGCCAAGAGTATTTGCGCCTTGTGAAGCAAGCCTGTGCCTTGCTTCTGCCGAGGACAGACCATAATCCTCCTTCGGTGCAGATGACTTAGCCGTGCCGTCAAGCGACAGATCTAAAATTCCTGACATATCATCATTCCTTTCGTAAGACAAGTTGTATACTTGATTATATGCAGACACGGCAAAAAAATGAACGGCAGAACACTCAGGTTTTGACTTTACACATATAATATGTTTACGATGATAGGCTTATATGAGCGATTTCGCTATTGACATTTTGGCTGATTTGATATATTATTAAATAGGTCTGCTGTCGTCAAGCGTACAGCCTTGTTTCGGCAGCGGTCAAAGACGGCGTAGCTTTCAGCTGTACGAGGGTGACAGTAATGCAGGTACCGACCCCTGCCGCCGTACTAAGCTATGGAGGTCTGCTTATGAGCGGTTATATTTCAGATATGAGAAAGCTTGTGGGGCACAGAACACTCATACAGTGTGCAGCCAGCGTTATCTGTGTTGACGGCAATGGCAGACTTCTGCTAGGCAAACGCACAGATAACCATTTGTGGGGATATGCAGGCGGTTCTCTTGAAATTGACGAAAAGGTCGAGGACTGTGCAAAACGTGAGTTATTTGAAGAAACAGGCATCATTGCAGATGAACTGGAATTCTTCTATATAAGTTCAGGGAAAGAGACCCACTATGTTTACCCGAACGGTGATGAAGTATCGAATGTGGAGATAATCTATATCTGCCGCAGCTTTCACGGCGAACTGACCCCGCAGGCAGATGAGATCGAAGAACTGAGTTTTTTCGCTCCGCAGGATATCAGTCTCGATATGATATCACCGCCTATAAGACCTGTTTTCAGCCGATATTTTGAGGTCTACGGCAGATAAGAAAGGACTGTTTCGATGAACGCAGATGAATATATCAAGGCACTTGAAAAAGCCTATTATGACAACGATCTTGCAGAGGAATGGGATACACTGATGAATGCCGCAGTCGGCATCACCGAAGAACAAAAACGTCAGCTTTATGCAGTATTCCCGGAATTTCCAAAAACGCTGATGGATATACTCGAACGGATAGACGGCACTTACTACCGCAATTACGGCGGATATGAGTCCACCGATTATTTCTTCGGTTCTGATGTCGATAACGGAGAATATCCCTATCACCTGCATTCCTTTGAAGATATAATGAAGGATAAGGATAATGCAAAAAACTTAGCCGACCTGCTGTATGACTATTATGGCTGTCCCGAAGATAAGGCGCTTTACATTGATGACAGGCTTACTGATGATGTGGATAACATCAGGTGGCTGTGTTTTTCAGACTGTATGAACAACGGCGGGACATCTTCTCTTTTTGTGGACTTTACACCGTCTGAAAAAGGCAAAGTCGGGCAGATAGTAAGATTTCTTCATGACCCCGATCAGATAGCTGTGATCGCTGACAGCTTTGATGAATTCCTTGAAAAGCTGGTCAACAGCGGCATGAGATTTATAGATAAAGAATATTATTGATTTTTCGGAGATTTGATATGAGCATAAAAAATACGCTGACTATATGGTTCGGCAAATTTATGGTAAAAGCACTGCACCTGCTTGGCAGAGATGCAGGCAACGCCCCGGGACTGGTACTCTGGGAACTTAACAAGGACTGCCTTAAAGCCTTCAAAGTTGACTGCCCGATAATCGCAGTCACAGGCACTAACGGCAAAACTTCGGTGACCAATTACCTTAACCATATTTTCGAGAGCACAGGAAAAAAGATCATCACAAATAAACAGGGTAATAATCTCGACACAGGCATAACCTCACTGCTTTTGCAGAACTGCGATATGAAAGGCAGGGTAAAGGCAGATTATCTGGTGCTGGAGATAGATGAGAGCCATGTTCCCGTGATATTCTCCAAGATGAAGCTGGAAACGCTGGTGCTTCTGAACTTCTTCCGTGACCAGCTTGACAGAAACGGTGAGGTCGAGACACTGATACTCAAAGTCAAGAAATTCCTGGAGACGTTTGAGGGTAATGTGGTGCTCAATGCTGACGACCCCAACGTTTCAAGACTGGGACTTGCAAATCCTCAAAACAAGAACATATTTTATTTCAGCGTTGAACGCTATGCGGGTGCAACGGACAAGCCTTATGAAGTGGGCGAAGGCAAGTTCTGCCCGAGGTGCGGAGAAGAACTTAAATATGATTACTATCAGTATTCACACGTCGGCAGGTTCCACTGTCCCAAATGCGATTTTGGCAATGTGAAACCTTATGTTACCGCAAAGAACGTAAAGCTGGATGTTCCCTCGATAGAATTTGAAGGTGAGGAGTATAAGATCAGTCATAACAGCATTTACTATGTGTACAACCTTGCTGCTGTATATACTGCCGCAAGCCTGTACAAGTTCGATAAAAGCGTGCTGCATGAGACTTTCGAGAAATTCGAGGTCAACAACGGCAGACTGGAAAAGTTCAGGGTGGACGGCAGTGAACTGCTTGTAAACCTGGCTAAGAACCCTGTCGGTGCAAACATGACCCTGCGTGTAATGAACGAACACAAAGGCGAAAAAGAACTGCTGTTCGTGCTTAATGATAATCTGGCTGACGGTCATGACGTTTCGTGGATATGGGATATAAATTTTTCGATCTTCAAAGACGTTACAAGAGTAGTCACCAGTGGCACAAGGGCTTATGATATAGCCATCAGGATAAAGTGTTCGGGCTATGACCCCGACAAGATAGTTGTACGACCAGACCTTGATGATGCTATGACTGAGTTCTTCAAAAATAAGGGCGATAAGTATGCAATAGCAAATTACACCGCTATACAGCCCACACGAGCTGCCATAAAACGTTATAAAGCTAAGGTAAAGGAGGGCAAGGCAAATGGATAAACTGAAGATCCTTCACATGTACCCCGCCATGCTCGACCTGTATGGCGACAGCGGAAATGTTGAGATACTATCCTACCGCTGCAAAATGCGTGGAATAGAGACTGAGATCTCAAAGCACGAACTTGGAGACAAAGACACTGATTTTTCGGGTGTTGACATAGTTTATCTTGGCGGCGGTGCGGATTTTGAACAGCAATTGCTGGCTGATGACCTGCTGGCACTAAAAGAAAAGATCAAAGATGCTTACAATAATGGCGTATATTTCCTGATGATATGCGGCGGCTACCAGCTTATGGGTCAGTATTATAAAGATTCCAACGGAAAGAAAATACCCGGACTTGGTCTGTTTGATTACTACACTGTCGCTTCCACCAACAAGCGTGAAAGATGCATAGGCAACATAGTTGTCGAAACAGATCTGGGTGACAAAAAATACAAAGTAATAGGTTTTGAGAACCACGGCGGACAGACCACAAATGTTAAAACGCCTTTTGGCAGAGTACTTGCAGGCAACGGAAACGAGTTTGAAAGTTCGGTGGAAGGCTATACAGAAAAAAATGTTACCGCAACCTATCTGCACGGTCCCCTGCTTTCAAAGAACCCCAGACTTGCAGACCACATTATATCATACTGCATGACAAGAAAAACAGGCAAGACCTATACTCCCGCACCTATAAATGACAAGCTTGAAGCTGAATGCCGAAAGGTATTGCTTGAAAGACTTCTGAAAAAGTGAGGCTGTACAAATGCTGACATTCTTCAGAAAAAAGACGGCACAGGATATCCCGCCGCTGAAAAAGCGTGTGCAGAACATGAAGTGCCGCAAGATCAATTTTGTTGATGATGATTTCGATGGTATATGCCGTGATATGAAGCAGGACTGCAAGGTGCTGATGAAACTCAAGCCTGTCAACTACTACGCCATAAAAAACAGTTACATCATGGGTATGCTGTATTCCGAGGAGGACTTCTCAGAGAATTTCATTCAGCTGCTGCATTTTGAAAGTGAACGTCAGACAGGTAAAAGCGATATATTCCCTGTTGATACGAACACGACTGTAAAGCTTCTTGCCAAAGTCGGCATTATGATAGACCTCAAAAAGATACGTGAAGATAAAGCTGAATAAAAAACTGCGTTCATAAGGCGCAGACACAGATGCTTTCTGACACTCACGCAGAGTTGTTGTGATGTATCCTGATAAGAACGATCAGTCATGACACGGAAGGAGATCTTATGCAATGGATATTCTTGATCGGTGATGAGGCATTCACGCTGAAAAACTTCTCAAAAATGCATTTTAAAGACAGCAGAAAGATAATTATTTCTGACGATCAGTTGGAAGTACGATATGACAACAATGACTATGTAGTTCTATATAAAGAAGAAAAGACAAATGATATGAAAAATGAATTTGAGCCCTCAGCATTTGAGGAATACATGCTTAAACTTCCTTTCGATGACCCGAGATGGATCATGGTGCGATACAGTAATATCTCTGTCCTGAGAAGCTTATTAAGTGAAAAGGGATTCCCGACTGATGTTATGATCGACTGTGATGGGGTCAGACTTGGGTTAGAAGACATAGTTGATGAAAGCAGGATAATTTAGAATAAAACGAACGCCCCTGAGAGTTATAAAACACTCAGGGGCGAAAAATATACATTCGTCTGATATCAGTTAAACCTGATCTCCTGTTGACTGACGAAGGATAACTCTGTGGTCAACAGTGTAATACTTGTTGTCCTTAATAGTGGAATGGATATTCTCGATCAGCTTTGCTATCACAAGCTCACCCATTTTCTCGCAGGGCTGTTCAACAGTAGATACTGTGGGCAGCATAAGGTCGCACATGAAGATATTGTCAAAGCCCATTATCGCAATATCCTTGCCGACATTTATACCAAGTTCAACAGCACGGTGAATAGCTGCTATCGCCAGCAGATCGGAAACTGCAAATATAGCCGTTGGGCGTTTTTCAAGGCTGTTGAAATAATTCATCGCATCTGCACCGCAGGTGTACTCATAGCTGTCTTTGTAAACCAGTTCCTCACGATAAGGGATCCCGCACTCTTTCAAAGCTATCTTGTAGCCGTTCTCACGGGCAGTCGAAGATATGGCTTCGGAATTTGTGCCGATGAATGCGATATCCTTGTGCCCCTTTTTGACCAGTGCCTTGACCGCATCTATGGCTGCGCCTTCATCGTCAACCGCAACCGTCAACACATTTGCACCTGTGACGCCTTCACAGCAAAGCGCCACATCATAGTTCTCTGCAAGGCGATTCAATGATTCGGCATCAAATAGTGTTCCCAGCAGCACAACACCGTCTACCGTGCGGTTGAACAGCATGTTCATCTGCCTTGCTTCAACAGTCGAATAGCCATCTGAAACAGCAGTGATTATGTCATAACCCACCTTTGAAGCATACCTCTGCATTCCTCCGACTATCTTGGAATACAGTGAATGTTCAGACGTAGGCATGATGCACAGTATAACATTGGTCTCACGCTTTCTCAGGTTTCTGCCAAGAAAATTAGGCGAATAGTTCAGTTTCTTTATAGCATCATTTACCCGTGTTGCAGAATCTTCCGAAACATTGCAGCTGCCGTTAAGCACACGGGATACTGTTGCCACCGATACTCCTGCTTCTCTGGCAACATCTTTTATTGTTACGCTCATATTATACTCCTTCCGGGATACCAAAACATCATAATTACTCACATTAATTATAACATATTTTGACATTCAGTCCAATATACATTTCTTACAAATTTACTAATAATTTTTTATACCATTAGACCACGAACTATACAAATTCATTTTATTGTTATATCATGGCAGCACCACGGAATTGATCATGATAAAACGTAAGTGTTTGTGTGTATTCTTCCCCGCCTCAAACGTGAGGAGAATACACTTATCATTTATTTTATTACCGTTGTTATCCATGTGTTTCCTTTGTAACATGCGAAAAACGAATTTTCAGCGGCAGCACTAAAGCCACTTGCAATATACGCTGTGATGTGATATAATATATAAAGCTGATAGCAAGGAGAGGATATAATGCTTCATGGTTATTTTGACCTGCCTACATTTTATTTCTTTGAGGAAATGAATATATGGACAGGCAGTCTCTATACAAATTTCAATTACAGGATAACGCCCAAAAAAGCCAAAAAGGATACTGATGAAAAAAGCGAACTGAAAGTTTCTGTGTGGTATGGCACAAAATGTTTTGACCTTGCCGATGAACTTATAGCACAGTACAGCGAAGATTTTTCAGCTGAGGGACTTGAGGCATGCATCGAAGACCTGACCAAAGAATTCGAGCATTTCAAGGAAATTCGGAGGACGCTTAAATTTGACTAAGGAAAGGACGATATCTATATTGTGTGCAGCAGCCTGCATTATGACTGCTTCGGGCTGCGTTAAAGAAAACAACGGCATAAAATATGAATACGGCGTGTTCATAGGTGCAGGTCCCGAAAATATCGATGACATGCTTGCTTATAAAAAGCTGGTGATCGATGCACAGTATTACTCAGCCGATGAGATAGCACAACTGAAAGAAAGCGGACACACGGTATACAGCTATATCGACCTGGGGTCGGTGGAAAATTTCAGACCTTATTATGACAGGTTCGAGAAATACACGCTGGACGTCTACGAAAACTGGGAAGATGAAAAATGGGTAGACGTTTCACAGGAAGAATGGCAGACATTTGTGGTGGACGAACTTGCAGTCAGCATGGTGGACAAAGGCGTGGACGGACTTTTCGTAGATAACACCGATGTCTACTACCACTATAAGACCGATGAGATATTTGACGGCGTTACCGCCATTCTCAAAGGTTTCAAGGCACTTGATACTTACGTCATCATCAACGGCGGTGACTGCTATGTTAAGGAATACGCTGGTAGGAATGACAGCATAAGCGAAGTGATGGACGCTGAAAATCAGGAGACTGTATTCAGCCGCATAATCTGGGAAGACGAAAGTTTCTCATCAAATGAGGATACTGAAAGAGAGTACTTTCAGCAGTATGTTGAACTTGTGGACAGTTACGGCGGCGATGTGTATCTGCTGGAATACACCACTGACAACGACCTTATAGATGACATTGACAACTACTGTGACGAACACGGCTTTTCATACTATGCATCTGACAAGCTTGAATTGACAGTGCCCGCACCGAAAGACGGTTCACAGAGAATATAGTGAAAAAATGACCGCACCCGACCAACGAGTGCGGTCATTCTTATTATCGGAGACTGTGTTTTCAGCTTGAAGTATTTTAGTACGTTAATGGTCTCTTATCTTTCTGACATTTTTGTTCATTAAATGTCTGCCAAAGTATCTGTAAGCATATTTTTTGCATGGTGTCAGTTGCTGATGATGTTCTTCAAGCAATTCATCAGGCGAAGCATATATACCGAGATCACGGTTTATACCCTCACTTTGGATATAAGTATCGTTTCTGTTAAAATCGATAATAGGGGCACGAAAATCCTTTACAGCTACACCGTATCCGCAGAATGCGCCTGTACACCTGCTGTTGAGCGCTCTCAGATTATCAAGATACTGCTTGTCAATAATAAACGCTTCGAGTTCATACCACCTTCCTTCAAGATAGACTTCTACCCAACTGTGAAACACATTATCGGGTGCATTTCTGTATACAAAACCTGTCATAGCGCCTTTTTGTAGTTTCTTGTCTATTGTAAAGCCGTGTATCCTGCATGGTATACCACAAGCTCTCAGAAGTGCCATAAACAGAATGCCCTTCGTATTGCACTGCCCGTATCCGTCACTTAGCACTTTGGTGGCAGGTATCTTATCATCAATATTATAACCAAATAGTATTTCGTCTCTCACATAGTTATAAATTTCCCGTATACATTCAAATTCGGTTAGTTCTCGCCATCCTCTCATATCGACAAGCTCCTGTATTTCTCTGGTTTCATAGTTTAACAGCTTTGTGCTCTTGAGATATTTTTCCATAATAAAAGCGCTCCTTTCTTTCATACGCTTATTGTAACATATAAAAGAAAGAA
>CAMNMO010000070.1 GCA_946544695.1 uncultured Ruminococcus sp.
AAAGAGTGAGAAAATGCTATTATTTATTACATCTATTGTTTTTTCTTTATCTTTACTTGGGCTTGAAAGTATGGCATAGTAATAATATTGCTTTGAACAGGGAGAAATACACAATGAAATATAGATATAAGCTTGAAATGGAGCTTGATGATGAGAAGATAATTGCTGACGGAAAGTATGAGATAGACAGCATCTATCATACTATCCGCTCATTGTTTAAGGAAGAGGGTATATCAGAAATTAGCAAAAATGCTCGTGAGCTTGTGTTTGCAAGCAATAAAACCGATGATAAAGAATTTGCTAAATTTGCTCTTATTGAAACATCTCTGGTAAAAGAAAAATGGTTCATTCCTTATATAAAAAGAATGACATGGTACGATACCGTTTACGGAACAGTTTCAAAGGAAGATGTTATTAAGGTTTTCAAGGAAGATGGCTTGATATGAGCAAAGTAATATGTCGTAAGGCAATTAATTTTGACCGAGATACAAATGAGCTAAAAAAGCATTATCCGGGTAAAAATTACAGAAATGCTTATACAGATATAAAAAAACTCATGGAAGAATCAGGCTTTGAACATCGTCAATGGTCCGGCTATGTATCGAAAGATAAGATATCTTTACAGAAAGTTGCTTCTATAACGGGAAGACTTTCTCTATCTTTTTCTTGACTAAAAAAGTGTGTTAACAAATTTGATGTAACAGACATAGGAGAACAACACGATCTGACACATATTATAACGGGAAAATGCAGAACTCATGTCGTAGATAAGTCAGCTGATAAGGCTGTAAAGCCGCAGACTCAGGAAAGAAAAAACTTTTTTTCAACGGACAAGCTCAAAAGTGAAGCCCATAAAGCTCACCAGAAGCTAAATAATAAAAGTGCTGCGAAATCCAAATAGCATGATTAGTGAGTGGGGGATCTATATGCTTTTTATAAAAATAATAACCTTTCCTATACGTCTGGTACTGCTGATATCAGCGTATATCCTAAGGGGAGCGCTTTCACTGATAGGGCTTATAATATGCTATATTTCCGAACTGGCAGGAATATTGTTAAAGATAGTTGGCGTACTGACAGACTTCCTTGCTATTTTCATGACATATACTGCTATCAAGGAAATAAAAGCTGGAGAGCTTGCACTGAAAACAGGAATATTCCATATAGTCGGTTTCTGGATACTGACTATACTGTTTAATACAGTATCCTTTGCAGGATACATGGTGGGACAGTTTTTGATCGACATCGGAGAAACGATAACAGACTTCTTTAAAGAACTATTATTTATATGAAAAACGGAGGTATAAAAATGGAAAATGCTACACTTGAAAAGGCAGCAGCTATACTTGAAACATCGGTGGAAACATTAAAAAGTTTCCCGAATGACATAACCGAAGAAATGCTCGGTGCTATGGAAATGGCAGATACCACATCTGATTCTGAATGCAAGCAGCTCTATGATATTCTTAAAAGTCTTTGGGTAAAGGGTATAAACTACAATGATATGAAGCGCATATCTGATAACACAGGTATTGACCTTGCTATGCTGCTGTCACTTGACGAGCAGGCGCAGCTGATGATAGACTTTGAGTACACTGCATCGGGTAATGATGCAAAGGTTGCATATAAGTGTTTTCACGATGCTTTACAGGTCAGCGAACTTCCTGATGTTGCAAAGCTGATAGGTGCAGAAGCAGACAAACTCAAAGCACTGCCCAGAGAAGTTCAGGAACAGCTTTGCGGAGCTTATGCAATGGAATATGATGAAAACGGAGATAATGCAGAGCTTATAAAGGAACTCGGTGATATGCTAAAAGCTGCGGAGGTATCATAATGAACGGAATGATAAGAAAAAGCACCGCAGGGCTGCTTGCAGCATCAATTGCTATCAGCGCAGCAGCTGTTGCGTATGCAGACGAAAATGAGGAGAACATCAGTAAAGAAGAGATCATCTATGAACTGCTTGACCAGTATTGGGTAGACTCTCCTGTGGGGACTAAAAATCCTGAATGCTCACTTGAATACCGTATACTTACCGTATGGCTCGATGAAAACTATGGAAAATCAAATAACGAAAGCGGTGTATGGCGGTGGTACAAGATGTACGACATTCAAGAAGCGTACAGGGAGTACTATGAGAACTTCACCAAAGAGTGGCATTATAACGATGATGAAGATACAGGCGAATTCACTATCGACTACTATGATCCCGAAACTAAGAAAACAGGAGATAAACTATACAGGTTCGAGCTTATAGACGGAATGTGGCACATGATAGATATGAACGGAAACACTGTTGATATTTTTGAACCTCATGGTGGTAACGGCTTATATGACGAGAGTGAGGATAACACTGAAAGAATAGATGCTCTGATAAAAAGAATGGGCGGAAATAACAATAATACCACAGCCAACACAAATGAGCCTGCGGAGGAAAATGAAAAGCCGCATAATAATCAGGATAGTTCTTCCCGAAGAAATAACAACGAACCAGCAGAAGCTGCCAATGAAGAACCCGGCAGCGGTGACAGCACAACCGGTAATGAAAACACGCCTGCCAGAACAAACAATAACGGAGCCAGTGTAACAGGTAAAGCAACAACAGCAATAGCAGATGACAGTGATGATGAAAGCAGTACATCTGATGATACGTCAAAAACAGCTGATGATAAAAAGGAGAAAAGTAAAAGTTCTTCAGATGCAAGGATCTGGATATTATCTGCTTTTGCTGCAATAGTCGATGTTCTGCTTGGAACAAGATGGACAAGGAAGAAAAAGGTGAAAGAAGATGATGATTGAGAGTACCCTTCGTATATACAACAGTATAGGAAAGGTCGTTCCTGTCTGGTCGCTTGATACAGATACTTATACGGTATATCATAACGCTGAAAAAGGTGATGAGGATAAAACAAGCTATCACAGTGAGTGCATACGCTATCATATAAATTATGTGATGCAACACTCTCCTGACAGGCTTGAAGCACTTGTGGACAGCGGTGAAATAAAGAATTATCTTGATGAACTTGAAAGCAGGATAAACGCAGCCATTGATGAGCAAGTCGAGTTATGGAAAAAGACCGACAAGGAATATCTGCTTGCTGTTGCCGATGACAACAATGTCCACAAGACACAGCTGGCAAACATATTTGATATGAAAGCCAAAGAAGCTATATATGCAGCAATGGTGTATAGATAAGCACAGGGACGCTCTGTAAGCGTTTATTGCTTGTGCTGGAAAAGAGTCGTCCCCCACACAGTAAATGCCATAGGCGGCAATTCTCGCAGCCTGAGAGCAAAATAATCAGACCCCCGAATTACTTCGGAGGTCTGATTTGATTTATAGGGGGTTAGATTATCGAGATTGGCTGTTTTTATCTTTGCTCTTTGAAGGCTGCTCTTTATGCGGCTGTTTGGAAATTTCCTGAGCCTTCTTTTTTATGAAACCTCGTACATCTTTTTTTGTAGTGCCGATTTCTTCTTTCTTTTCGTCTTTAATATGTAGAATGATGTTAAAATGCTTCTCCATGAAAACGTCAAGTATCCCTTCAAGTCTTTTAAAATCTGAACATCTTTTAACCAAAGCTCTATTTTTTTCGGGTGCTTCCATAACTAATGTATAAACTTTATTAGACCTGTTCCTAATAACATCGCTGTGTTCTCTACACCATTTGATTTGTTTTTGCATAATATGTTTGTAATTTGCTTCCTGAGGTGTATCTGTTTTAAAAATTCTTAAATCAACTTTACTAATTAGTCTTTTGTCAATCGGTATCATATCATTTAAATTGAGAACACCAATTAACTTTGGTGCGCCTTTTTCATTTTTTTATTTTCATCAAATATTTTAATGATATCGATTGCACTTTTCCCTTTAAACTTATCTTTAGGTGAGGTTAGAGGAATACAATATGGCTTATTATCAAGAATTGTAACAATACCTAGAAAAGGGCGATTTTCTTTCTGGGATTGAGGTGATACATTATACAAGTGATTATTTGCTCTCGATAAATCTCTTATGTATTTCATGTCAACATAATATAAATCCAAGTGCATAAGTACTATCACCTCTTTGTCTAATAAAAAAGCCGTGTAACAAACACGGCTTAACCTTATTTGCGTGGTAGGGCTCCCACCTGTTAAAGATCCTATTTATTTTATATGGTAAGGCTCCCATCTGTTAAAGCTCCTATTTATTTTATATGGTAAGGCTCCCATCTGTTAAAGATCCCATTTTTGCATGGCAAGGATACCATTTGATAAGTCTGTGCTTATCTCCACTATCATTATACCCTATTTCTTTTGTTTTGTCAAGATAAAAATAATCAGACCCATGATTTTTTATGAGATCTGATTTATAGGGGGTTAGATTATCGAGATTGGCTGTTTTTATCTTTGCTCTTTGAAGGCTGCTCTTTATGCGGCTGCTTGGAAATTTCCTGAGCCTTCTTTTTTATGAAACCTCGTACATCTTTGGGCTGAGATAGGGCTTCTTTATCTTCAACCCTCTCAGCTTTTTTTGATATGTACCTATGGAGAACTGTTTCAAGCTTTTGAAAGTCGCAACATCTCTTAGTAAGTGATATGTTTTTTCTTGGATGATTAGTTCGCAAATCGTACAATCTGTTTGCTTTTCTGGTTATTAGTTCTTCGTTACGCTGACACCAATCCAGCTCTTTTGTAAGTCTCTTTTTATCACTTTGTTGTTTACTATTGTCGGTACTGTTGATTTTTATGTCAATCGGCTTCAGTACAGATTTATCAACTGGTATCATATTGTTAAGATTTAATCCACCAATTGTTGTATAAGCACCCTGTGAATTTTTTCTTTTTTCATCTGGTATCTTTATAAAATCAATAGAATTTTTCTTATTTTTAAATTTTTCTTTATCTCCTGATGTTAATGGTATGCAATATTTTTTATTATCTACAATAGTAATTATACCAATAAACGGACGGTTTTCCTTGCCAGTTTGAGGAGAAACAGAAGCAACATGACTGTCAACACTATGTAAATCACGAATATATTTCATGTCAACGTAATATAACTTTAGTTTTTCTTTCATGTCCAGAACCTCCATAACATAAAACTTTAGCTGTACCTTTCGGCACAGCTAAAGCAAATTCCCACTTCTACGGTAGGGTTCTCCTCTTTGGTCGGTCCCACTTCTACGGTAGGGTTCTCCTCTTTAGTCGGTCCCACTTCTGCGGTAGGGTTCTCCTCTTTTTACAGAAACCTTTCGGCTTCCATACGATAAGTCTGTGCTTATCTCCACTATCATTATACCCTATTTCTCTTGTTTTGTCAAGCAAAATAAAAAAGGCTGCGGTATTTCGCAGCCTTAATAGTTTCCACTCACAGTAGGATACACTGCTTTAACAACTTCCACTCACAGTAGGATACACTGCTTTTTACAGAAACCTTTTGGCTTCCATACGATAAGTCTGTGCTTATCTCCACTATCATTATACCCTATTTCTCTTGTTTTGTCAATAGGCATTTTTTTTCGGCTTACAGCCTAGTAGGTATCCGGCGCCTATGCAACCTCAAGTTAAGCTCCATTCCATGACTTCCTACTCAGGACTAGGAACTTCATTAATCTTCAATACCACTGACTTTCTTTTTACCGTTGTTCTGCTGTTTGTCTAAAGTATTTCTGCATTTCGCTGCTTCTTTCTTCAGCTTTGCAACATCAAAAAAGTTTGTACGTTGCCTGCCCTTGCTGTTTTCTTTAATTGTCATAGCAGCCTTGTTCAGTTCTTCAGTAAGCTGGTCAAGTCTTTCTGACTTAGTTTTCAGTTCTTCTTCGTGAGCAAATGGCGTAGCAATTATTTTTTCAGCTTCGGCAACGTCGATGTGCAGCGCATTCACTCTGCTTTCTATATCAGAAATCCTCTGATCTATACCAGCCAGAACACCCTCCAGCCTTTTGATATTGTTTGCAAATGAAGCTCCAATGTCTATCTTGTGCATTGCAGCTCCGTTAAGTGTCGCAGAGAAGATAAATGTCCCATTCATCGATGCTGATGAAGCCATAAGCGGCATACCTTGAAATTCACCTATTTTTACAGGTTTATGTCTGCTCGATATGCGGCTATGTTTACGACCCGACCGAACATGACGGCGTAGCTTTTAATGTCAGTGATGCAAGCAGCTCAAGAATAAGTTTGATAAGACTCGCTATGAAGAACACGATCATTGATATTTGTATCATCATGCTTGCGTATTTCTTATCATTCACAGAAGGGTATTCTCCGCACTGCGAATAGAATTTCACCCCGAAAGTGCGCCATGATTTTAGTTTGGGCTGAGTGAGCGGCTAGACAATAATTACAGAATGGGGGTAATGATATGGCTGCGGCTTCTATCGCTGACAAGCCTGCTAAGCTCGAATAGAAGACCACAAAGCAGCAGTATAGCATTCTCCTCAGCCTGCATCAATGGAGGTAAAAGGCAAGAGTCACTGTTGTCACAGAAAAACTCCTTTCAAAAATAAATGTATATCGAAAAAAATACAGTTCAAACGATCCCCGAGCTATCAGGAACTCTTTGAACTGTATTTTTGTCTGTTTTGCCTGCTTTGCTCTTTCTGCCGAATGGTCTTCCTGCGCCGCCTGCACGCTTGTTCAGCTCGGGAGAATGCTTCTTGATCTTAGCAGTTTCATGTTCTGCAAGATGCGCCCTTGAGGCTCTGCCGTCAGCAGTTTTGTAAGCGAAGATGCTGTTCTCACCGCCGAGCTTGCCTGTGCGGATATGCTCATGCATCCTGCGTTTCAGCGAGTTGGTGTAACCTACATATTTGACCTGCTTGTTCTTGTCGAGTATCCTGTACTCTCCCTTTGCGTCAGGTACCGAGGAATGGTCCTTGTTCTTGAAAGGGTCGAACTCAGTGGGTCTGCCGGGCTTGTAGATCTTCATAAATAATTCCTCCTTTAGTTTTCAAAACGTTGTTCTTACAAGACAGAGAAGCGGTCAGGCATCGCCGTTCAGCACAGCTATAATGTCGAGCGCACCTTCTGCCAGCACCTTTGCGGTGTAAAGCAGCTTTACCAGAGTGTACATGTCAGTCACCACCTTTCCTTTACCGAACTGACGAACTAGTCGTCTATCAGCTTTGCTATGGTCGCCACGACCACCAGCGCTATCTTCAAAGCCTTCATATCCTCACCCCCTTTCTTATAACGTCAACCGAAAGTCAGTCCTCGTTTTTCACGATGTTCAGGACTGTCAGCGCACCCTCTGCAAGAACAGTGGTAACTGTCAGTATCTTGATAAGTACATTCATGATATCACCTCCTCAAAAAATTATCTAAGGCCTTTTCGCCGACCTTTTCAATGCGCTGAGCCTGCTTGTCCAGAAAATCGAGCCGTCTTTGCTGGCGCTCGTTTTTCCTGTCCATCTCGTGCCTTCTGGTGGCATTGTACTGCTCGGTGTTGAAGCGCATGGTGTCTGTCCACCTGTTTGCCATATCGCAGTCCCGCTCCTTGTCGAGACGCTTGGTCTTCTCCTGTTAACAGGTACGGCTGCATTTGCCGCCCTCAACGATACAGAGCCCCAGCAGTCCCGAAACTGCACCCAATAAAGCAGGATTCTCTTTCAGAAACTTCACTACGTTTTTCATACTCATTTCCTCCTTCATGTCTTAGGTGAACGCTTACTGTTTTTCTTCTGAAACCATTGTAGCACATTGCTGTCAATTAGTCACGAAAAATTTTCTGCGAACACCTTGTGTTGTTCTCTTGACTTCCTATGTTCACAGTATAACAGGATTTTATGCGTTTGTCAATGGAATCAGGAACGTCAGTGGAATAAATAATCACAAATAAAGTTCCTGATGAAGCAAGGAAGTGCCCAGTATTCTTGATGTTTAAGCAAGAATAACGTTCCTCTATAAGGAACTTATCTTAATGTTGCTGAGTGAAACTGTTTTCTCGTTGGGCATCTTCACTTTCAAGCATTGCGATGCAGCTTGACTTGACCGTCTTGCTGTGGTATGATTATAGCATATCATATACTTCAACGGAGGTGCATCTTACAATGTCGGAACAGCTTTCCAAAAAAAATTACTGGAAACTGAGCGAGTTTGCCAAAAGCATTATCGAACAGGATCTGGAAGAGTACAATAAACAGATAAGTCCCAATGGCACGAAATGGAATCGCACGGATATATACAACATTATTTTTAAACACTATCGTAAAGATGCCATCAGTTCAATATGTCTGGATAATTCAAATGATCTGACAGAAAAGCAGCGTGAGAAAGTCAACAGTAAGCTTAAAGAGATCATAGACAAAAAGTATCTGTACGATGAGGGAATAAGGCAAAACTATCGTTTCAGCTCCGGCACATGCGTGATCATGGAGGAAAATAAAAACCGACTCAATCTCTGTTCAATAAGACCGGGGAGATATTTCAGGGCTGTTCTTGAAGAGTATGCACATCTGCCGGGCAGCGAGAGAGAAAAAATACTGTACAAGCTAATGTACAATAATCTGAAGGAACACTTAATAAAAAGCTTTTACAAAGCTAAGCCTGTGCTGATAGAGGTCTATTCTTCAAACTATAACGGAGAACTGAAAAGATCACGTTACTTATTCTATCCATATAAGATACTTCCCGATAAGAAACTTATGCGTAATTATGTTGTCGGTCTTAGTAAAACTGTGGGAACAGACCAGGCATTCAGCCAATATTCCCTCAGGTTATCCAATATATGCAGCATTAAATCTGCTCAGAAAAAAACTGATACTCTCAGTACAGACGAACTAAAAAAGAAGATAAATGATATTGACAAAAAGCTGAAAAAGGTCGATGTTCCCTTCATCAACAGCACATTTCACGATAATTTGCAAGTCAGGTTTACCGAAACAGGTCTGGGACTTTTGCGCAGGGTGCAGTACAAGCGCCCGCCGTTTGACTATTTAACGGAGGACGACCACATCTGCCTTTTTCACTGCACCGAAGATGAACTATTCAATTACATTACTGTTTTCGGCGGAGAAGCCGTACTTGAAGATGCCTATAACGACGAGGGTATCAGGAATTTGCAGAAGAGATTGCAGGCTTTTTATTCCAAAGCTAACGAAGTCTATAACAGCCAAAAATGAACATAGCAAAACTGCCGTGCAGGGTGATACCGCACGGCAGTTTTTATTCAGAGAAACGTCCACAGACCGCTCCTCTCTGCAATTATATTTTTCGTTACAGCTTGCAGCATAGGTCTGCCATATAAACAGGACCGAAAAATAACTGTGACATCTCTCACAGGACCTTAATATCATTTGCTTATCTCTTCAAGTCCTTCCAGCAGACTTTCCATCTGCGGGAATAAATTTTTTCTGGCGCTTTCAACAGAAGCCTTTTTGCGTTCATCGCTCATGTTCACCCATATTGCGGGGATAAGCGCAGCTTTCAGCAGGCAGAAGCCTTCTATGACAGACTCATATCTGCTTATCTTTTCCCTGTCATCTGTCTCAAAGCAGACCGTCATCATCTTGTCCCACAGCCGCATGGCTATATCAGGGGTGACATTCAGATATCTCATAACACTGTCGGGGTCATGCTTAGGATTGAGTACGTGTGCGTAATAGGACGATGCCAGGTCGAATATGGGGTCGCCGCAGCTTATCTCTGCCATGTCGATAAGCAGAAGTTCGTCCTGCTGCACCATGATGTTGTTAGTGTGGAAGTCTCCGTGCACTATCGTGTCACTGTCGGGTATCTGTCCGATGAACCATCTGAGTCTTTCAAGTTCGCTTTCACTGTACCAGCTGTCAAGCTTTTCAAGATAACCGAGATATATCTGCTTTGTCGAAGGCAGACCCTTGCCTGCAAGACTAACACTGTGTATCTCCTTGAACAGCCTTGCGTACTTGTCTGCGTACTCATCAAAAGCGTCAGCATCGTTCATGAATTTTCGTGCTATCACATCAGCCTTGACCATCTCAAAAATAATGCCGTGCTGTTCACCGACCTTCACAACATCATAAGATATCGCTGTGGGTATGCCTGCAACGAATGCACTCTTAGCAAGCCTGCGTTCATTTTCTATGCTTTCCAAAGAAGTGTTTTTTGTGTAGACCTTTATTATTTCGTCCTCGGAAATGCGGTATACACTGCCGTTTCCGCCCTTGCCGATAGGTTCACAGCCCTCGACCGAGACCATCCTCAGTGCCTTCTTTACATCGAGAAGTTCCGTGAAACCCGTGGTCTCCGGTATGTCATAAACATCACGGGAAACATTTATCACAGGCAGTTCCTTGCCCACCTTTTTCCGCAGCTTCATCAGCACACGCAGTCCCGCACTGGATATGTATTCAAGTTCTTCTGCATCGACAACTATATCTTCGTTCCTGCCTTCGGTCAGTCGGGATATCTCCCGTTCGGTCTCGGGTGCATTGTTTGTGTCTATCCTGCCGCTCAGGAAAATAGTCAGGGTGTTGTTTTCGGTCACTGTCCTCATAACTGCCTCCCGATCTCATTGCAATTTTGCAGATGTTTATGAGTTTTGCTCACATAGATGTTATATCACAAATGCACTAAAAAAGTCAATTAAATTGTTGCGAAATTTGTAAAGAGAGTACAAAGACAACGACTCTGTATTGTGCGTTTTGCAGAATGATATCCTAAGACAAGCGGGCGGCTGATAAGTCATTACTCCCTCATAAGTGCAAATATCAGCCGCAAAAGATCCCCCTCGGAAGGCTGTTCCGAGGGGGCATTTATCATCAGGTCCATCTTCTTTTGCGGTAGTCCTTTTCGGGGTGACGTCGGTAGTGATCCTGCTTGTCCTTGTACATTCTTTCATCTGCTGTCTGCATGGCACGGGTTATGTCGTAATC
>CAMNMO010000071.1 GCA_946544695.1 uncultured Ruminococcus sp.
CACTGCTGTTCTCATCGACGCTGTCGGGCATGCTGCTTGCGCTGACCTTCATCTATCAGGCTTACCGCATAGTGGGCAGGGAGATAGAGGAAGAATTTCTGGCGAGGGTGAATACGCAGCTGGAAAAGCTGACGATACACATTCCGAAATACCTTATAGTGGCGGGTATTGTTGTTGCGGGCAGCTGGCTGGTGTCCTTCGTATCGAACCTGATGCGGCACTGGGGATTCAGCTGCACAAGGTGCATGGATATGCTTATGATAAGCAGCGGCAAGGGCACAAAGCGGCGGCATGTGATAATGCGCAGCAGGATAAACTGCATCGACTATCAGCAGTCGATGTTCATGAAGCTTTTCGGGATATGTTCGGTGCAGGTGCATTGCACGGGCTACGGCAAGCGCAGGCTGGAACTTTCGGCGCTGGTGCCCATAACCACCACAGCTTCCGCTGAAACTTCGGTAAAGCTGCTTATGCCGGGAGTGCCTGCGGTCAAATATGATGTAAGAACAGGCTGGGCAGATGTGAGAAGGTTCATAACCATACCGATGGTGGTCTGTCTGCTGCCAGGAATATCATATAAGGTGCTGTGCAGTGTGATACCGAAGTTCGGGATGGTGGTCAGGGCGCTGCCCGACTGGAAGAATGCACTGACAAATCTGGCGGTGATATCAATGCTGCCGCTGGTGTGGATGGTCATAGTCAAATTCAATGCGGCTTTCAATACTGCCGTCGGCTTTGACGGCGGGCACTGTGTGATGTCCTACTGTAAGTTCTACCGTTTTCACAGGGCATCGGTCAGCCTTGACAGGATAAGCAAGATCAAGATAACCCGCAACCCCATGCAGCGCATGAACGGCACCTGCAACCTGTCGGTGTATACCTCGGCGGAAAGTTCAAGCTGCCATACAGTCAAGGGGCTGAATTACGAACGGCTTACGGCTGCAATGGCGAAAACGGGGCTTTATACCGATAACTGACAGCAGTCCTGAGGTGACCGTACAGCGGCTTTGGCGGAGGCAAATGTTAAATTTTCGAGAAAGTCTTTTTGCACCTCTTGACAAAACGTTTGCATGATGATATAATATTAAAGCTGTCCGTAAGAGACGGACGGCAAAACGAGACGTAACTCAGCTTGGTAGAGTGCTTGCTTTGGGAGCAAGATGCCGCAGGTTCGAATCCTGTCGTCTCGATCTTACGGTGTTTTCCTGTGTAGATGTTTTCGGTAAAAACCTAAATGTGAACAAATCGAAAACATTAAAAAAACCACTTGACATCTGAGGAAAGTTGTGGTATAATAATTAAGTCGTCAGGAGAGATGACAAAAACACATCGGAATAACCGCTAAGTAAATTAGCTGGTGTAGCACAGTTGGTAGTGCAGCTGATTTGTAATCAGCAGGTCGGGGGTTCGAGTCCGTCCACCAGCTCCAGCTATTCATTCGGGAAATATTCCGGGTGAATATATGGGAGAATTCCCGAGCGGCCAAAGGGGGCAGACTGTAAATCTGTTGCTTCTAGCTTCGATGGTTCGAATCCATCTTCTCCCACCAAAAGCTCTTCAGTTTATGCTGAGGAGCTTTTTTATTAAAAGTTAAGCCCCGAAACTCTGCGTTTCGGGGCTTTTTCAGCTTATAGATCTAAAAGACCGCAGCACCATCAGTCTGCTTGGATATGTGCTTTCCCGAATTCGGTGAACAGGTATATGCCAAGCACGGCGTTGAATCCCACTGCCGAAAACAGGTTGAAACGTTCCATCAAGCCGAAGTATGCCTGCGGTAACACGGCGCTTCCCACCGAACCTATGAACATCATGGCAAGTGCTGCTGCCGCCCATACGCCCAGACTGCGTATGCCCGACTTTTTAAAGCCTGAAATGATAAGCATGGTCAGTGATACTATCGAAAGCAGCACCACAGGTACAGTTATCACTATATGCATGATCTCCTGAAAGCTTTCGATCTTTTTGCCGCTGTTATCCAGCGGGAACATGGTGTAGCCCACATGCGATATCCAGTTCATTACAGTAAACAGGTATATACCCAGCCTGAAAAGCTTTGTGCCTGTTTTGTTCCCTGATACATACACGGCAGCACAAGTCACACAGACCACGCTGCACACATTATAAAACGCAGCCAGCTGCTGCCATAGTATACGTGAGGGTGCATCTGATGCTGAAAGGTCGCTGACTGCCTGAGAAAGCCAGTCATAGCCGTGATAGGCGAGGGGCGAGAACACCACTGCCGCAGTATAGGATAAAAGTGAGATGACACCCGTCAGCCCCAGTATGTTTATAAGTTTTTTATTCATCGTTCCTGACCTCCGTATGTCTGCAAAACCATTTTACATAAGCCTTCATTTCTTCGGATATCCCTGCCGTGCCGCCGCTGCCTGCTGTGGCGGCATCAAGCTGCTTGTCTATGAGTGAGTGCACGGTCATGGCGTAGGAAAGTGCTGCTGTGTCAACATCATCGTTCTTCATCTTGCCGTGCACGACCAGTGCGTAGAAAAGCGAACGGGTGCTGCTTATCATGCGTTCCGTTTCTTCAAGCATCAGCTGTGCTGCTGCGGGGGAAGTGCTTCTCTCGGAATACAGCACCCTGAAAAATGCCAGCATGTCCTTATCTGCCAGAAATGCTGTGTAGCCGCCCAGACAGATCATCAGTATCTCCTCAAGACTTCTGTTTTCAAAAAGGGTAGTGAAGTCGGCAGGCGCACCGCTGCTTTGCTTTGCCTTTTCACGCAGCAGTTCATACATGGCGTCCACTATCTCGTCCTTTGAAGCGAAGTGGTTGTACAGCGACGGCTTTTTTATGCCCACCCTGTCTGCTATCTGTGAAAGCGAAACTGCTTTCAGCCCGTATTCAGAGGCGAGTTCAAGCGTGGCATAGATTATCTCTTCTTTTCGTGTCATGGTATCGCTCCTTAATGATACTTATCTTTGTTAGCTATTATACTACCAATCGGTAGTTTTGTCAAGTCCGTTTTTTCGCATTTAGAACATCTCGCATTGATTCAGTTGAAAATGTATAAATAAGCAAAGTTAAATGTTTGAAAATGTGTTGACATTCACTGAATATAGTGTTATAATCTTTTTACATAGATATGGTGGGATAAACCTTGTCTTAGAATATATTTAACAGGGGGTATATAATATGAAAAAAGTGCTTGGTGCATTGTGTGCACTGACGATGGCGCTGACTTCTGCGCTTGGCGGTGCAGGCGGCATTGCGGCACAGGCTTACAGCGATCCTGTGCCTGTCAGCGACAATTACTCTTCTCTTTTCCCGAGAACGAGAATGGCTGTTACTAAGGACGGCTACATGAGGGTATCGTTTGACGGCGAAAAGGTGTGTGTTGAGAATTACGACAAGGAACTGAACTTCATTGACGGCAGGACGATAGAACTTGAACTGCCGAAGTGGGGCGGATTTTTTGCGGGCTTTGATGCCTATTACCTCGCAGAAGGACAGAATAACAGCGATGAGACAGACACCACAGAAGTCATAAGGATAATAAAGTATGACAAGGAGTGGAACAGGATAGGTGCGGCAAGTGTCAACTGTGAAACAGGCTGCGAGGTAAGGTATCCTTTCGACCTGGGCGGTGCGGAGATGACAGAGTACCGCAACACACTGTATCTGTCAACGGGACATGAGGGTTTTGTGGACCAAAGCTTAGGTCAGGGGCATCAGGGACTGCTGTTTATCGGCGTGGAGGAGGATACCATGACCCCACGCATAGTAGATGAGGATTTCTGGCATTCCTTCGTGCAGTTCATCGAGATAGACGGCAGCGACCTTTATATGGAACAGCAGAGTGAGGGTTCAAGGTGCACGATGGTATCAAGATACGATCAGGGCGACCTTCACAGCGAGGAGACACAATGGGGATTCAGCCGTGGCGAGGAAAACGCTGTCGTGCTGGAATACGGCGGCGACCGTACTTCGGTGTGGTCGATACCCTGCTATGCTTCGGTGGACGGACTTGCAGTTGGCACGGATAATGTGCTGTGTCTCGGAGAATCCATAGACCAGTCGCTTTATGATTCGGATCAGTCTGTGCCCTACAACATATACCTCACCGTCACCCCAAAGAGTGACTTCACAACAGCTGCATCAAGGCTGGTATGGCTGACTGATACAGATGTGGGGACTTCGTATGATGATCTGAAGATAACAAAGATAGATGACGAACGCTTCATGGTATCGTGGACTGTATCCAATTACGACATCAGCGATCAATCTGCGGATCCGATAGATTATGAGGCGCTGAGGGAAGAGGAAAAGAAGAAGTTCTATGAAGAACTGGCTGCAAACGACAGTTACGATCCCCTGGCATCAAATACCCTGCATTATGTTTTCATTGACCAGGACGGCAATAAGCTGAGCGAGGAAAAGACACTGAATATCTCGGCGTCTGACTGTCAGCCGATAGTTGACGGTGACAAGGTGGTGTACAGCGCATCGACTTCAGGCACTGTCGATATCTATATGATAGATGTAAACAGCGGCGAACTGACAAAAAAGGTGTATAATATCGCAGGCGAAGGCATTCGCTGGGATATGGACAGCAATGGCACACTGCATATAAACGGCGAAGGCAAGCTGGGCTATGACAAAGATGAGGACGGCTATGCAAGAGAGGTAAACTTCGGCGCAGCAGGAGAGTTCGCTAAAAAGATCGAGATCGGCAGCGGCATTGACGCAATTGGCGATCAGGTATTCAATGGTATGGAAAATGTTGAAGAAGTATGGATAGGCAAAGATGTAAAGACCATAGGCAGCGGTGTGCTGTTAAGATCGGGAAATGAGCAGATGAAAGTCTACATACCCGGCACAGTTGAGAGCATAGGTGATGACTTTGCTGTTACAGGCTGGCTCTATACCAATTGGGAAGATGATACGACAGTGCCCTATTCAAATGCTGTCATATACACGCCCGAAGGATCTGCTGCTGACAAGTATGCGCAGGAGCATGATATCGCAGTTGAGTATGTGACTGATGAACTTTGGGAGGAAGAAACACCCGAAACTCCCGAGACCCCCGAAATGAAAGCGCCCCCCGTGCCTGTGACAAAGGGCGATGTGAACGGGGACGGCAGTATAACGGTCACTGATATCACAATGGCAGCGGCGCAGGTAAAGGGCGTAAAGTCGCTGGCAGAAGATGAAAACAGCCGTGCTGATGTCAACGATGACGAAGAAATCAACGTTACCGATATATCCAAGATAGCAGCACACGTAAAGGGACTGCTCTCGCTTCCTGTTGACAAGACCCCCGATACACTTACGATAGTGGCTGATGTAAGCACCTCCGATGAGGATACTACCGCAGACGAGGACACCACAGCTGATGAGACTTCCACCGACACTGAGACGACAGCGCAGGAAACTCAGCAGTCAGAGGTGACCGATCTGACGCTTGATATCGGGCAAAGCGTAACGCTGAACACAGTTGTCACACCCGCAGATGCAGTTCATCTTGTGAACTGGTACAGCAGCGACTCCGATGTTGTGGTGGTCGATGAAAACGGCAATATAAATGCAGTCGGTGCGGGCGAAGCGACCGTGACGGCAGTGGCGGCAGGCGGACTGAAAAAGTCTGTTGTGATAAAAGTTGAGGAACCTGTTTACGAAAGCACGGCAGAAAGCATAGATGTATCTTCCATGCCCGACGTCATAGAACTGTCTGACAGGGGAAGGTTCACAGTAAATGTTCTTCCCGAAGGCACGGATGCAGTGCTTGAATGGTCAAGCAGCAACGAGGAGATAGTACGTGTCAACGATATAGGTCAGTATGAAGCTATGGGACTTGGCGATGCAGTAATAACCATATCTGTCGGCGGGGTCGCATTAGCTGAAAAGACTGTAACTGTTCAGCCGCCCGCTGCAAGGAGCGTGACACTGGATACTACCGTATACAATCTGAACAGCGGCGATTCCTTGATGCTTAGTGCAGAGGTATCACCAAGCGTGGCAGCATCAACGCTTACATGGACATCGAGCAATGAAGAAGTTGCGACGGTTTCCGACGGCATGGTAACATGCGTGGGCAAGGGTCTTGCGATAATCACTGCAACGGCAGACTCAGGTGTTTCTGCAAGCTGCAGGGTGAACGTTGACAGAACAGAACCCACATATATATTCTCCCATACGAATTTCTTTAACCTCTATATGGATAAGCCCGAAGGCGTTGAGGTGGAGTATGAACTCTATCCCTATTACTGTGATGACACCACAGTTGAGTTCACGGTAGATGATGAGTCCATCGCTGAATTCAAGGACGGCAAGGTCATACCTAAGAGCACAGGTGAGACTATACTGCGCTGCAAGACTGTCAGCAATGTGGAATACTGGTGGTATATATCCGTTTATGAGAAAGAAGAAGTACCGCTGACAGACGGCGAAGACACAGTAATGACCGAATAATATCGGATACAGCACTCATGAAAATGGGTGCTGTTTTTTGTGATATGGTACCGCCGAAACGATATTATACAGGTATCTGAAACAGCTGCATCATCGTTGTCGGGCGGGTTATTTGCACAAATGTGAGAAAAATCTCACAAACTATTGACAAGGGCAGAGAAGTGTAATATAATAAATGTGAGAAAAGTCTCACAAATGAAAGGTGGTAATGATATGTGTGATGAGATAAAGGCTGTAATAGGTACTAACTCATGGGGCAGCAAGGCTTACGGCAAGGTGTTCAGGGGCAGCTATGTGGACGAAGCAGTCATCAGTGAAGCTGTCGCAACAGGCAGCAGACTGGGGCTTAAAGTCTTTGATCTTGCAAGGGATTACGGCTTTGGCAAGGCACAGAAGATAATGGGCGGACTGGCAGAGGAGGATACTGTGATATCTGCAAAATATACGCCATTCAAGCGGTATAAAAAGAACTGTGTCAGAAAGTCTCTGGAAAAGGACCTGGAGGATTTCAGACGCAGCTATGTGGATATATACTGGCTGCATCTTCCCATAGATATAAAAGAACATCTGGAAGAGATCATCGAACTATATAATGAGGGCAAGATACGTCATGTGGGGGTATCGAATTTTGATCCGGAAGAATGCATTCTTTCTAAAAAGATACTTGAAAAAGCAGGCATACCGCTTTACGGTGTGCAGAACCATTACAGCATCATTTCCCGTGAGTGGGAGAAGAACGGTCTGCTGGAATGGTGCAGTGAGAACGGTGTGTCGTTCTGGGCATGGGCAGTGCTTGAAGAAGGTCTGCTGACCGACCCTAGAAAAAAGCAGAAGTTCTCGGTGATGAAGCCCTTTGTGAACAGGCAGAAAAGAAAGCTGCGTGAACTGTATAAGGTCATGATATCACTGGGCAAAAAGTACGATATCACCGTGCCGCAGGTGGCGGAAGCTTTCTGTGCAAGCAAGGGCATAGTGCCTATAAGCGGCTGCCGCAGACCTTCACAGGTCAGTGAACTGGCGCAGGCTGTCGGTATAAGATTCACCGATGATGAGATAAGGCGTATCGAAGCAGCGGCAGACAGCGCAGGTGCAAAACTGCTGGGACCCGACCTGTTCAGATTCTATGTACCCAAGAAAAAGGTGATCTCATGAAAGAAACAGCATCACCGAGACAGGCAAGGGCACAGCTCACAAAGGAAAAACTGCTGACAGCAGCGCTGGAAATGTATGTGAAACAGGGATACCACAACACAACTGTCGATGAGATAGCAGCGCACGCAGGGCTTTCTACGGGCATAGCTTACAGGTATTTCAGGAATAAAAAGGATATGCTGCTTTCGGCTATAACTTATACATTTGAAAATATCGGCAGCTTTGCGGGTCTGCAAGAAAATGATGCCACGACAGACAGACGGGGATATATCGGCTATGTGCTGGACAGGTTCGAGGAACTGCATATAAAATACAATGCACTGCATGAAGAACTTGAAGGTCTGCGGCATACCGATGAAGATGTGCGGCTGCTGTATAATGATATTGAAAGCAAAGCCCTTGATGAGATAGCGGCAAAGCTTTCGGCGGAAAAGGGCGGCGGGAATATCCGTGAGAAAGTGTACTTTGCTTTCGGCGTTATGGAACAGTATTGTCACAGGATAACCGATGAAGCATTCAGCACACTTGACGGTGACTGTCTGCGGGAAATGACGATAGAAACAGTGATGTCGCTGGGGCTTTAAACAGCGATGATATATGGTCGGGGAGACAGGCTGCGTCTCCCCGACCTTTCTAATTGTTGCTTTTCATAAAAATGCACTATTCCATGTGCTGAAATTTGTGAATTTGACGATATCGAAAAGCCCGTTTTTGTTGCACATTTGTTGCACCCCTTGTGCTATAATGTCCATAGTAAGTAATAGTAAACAATATGATTTCCCTGACCGCACAGCAGGTCTGAGTGAAAATTTATATATCGTTTATTATAAGAGTGTTCGTTGTTCACTTCGGAGGTTTATCATGACTGACGCTGAAAGAAAAGTTACTATGGATCCTTCGGGCTTTGTGGTGCTTGCAGAAAAAGTCCCTGCCATCGTGCAGGAGATACGCTATCACTCAACTTATAATTTTATCGGTGATCGTATCAATGGCTATGAAGAACCGTGCGCTATTATTACCAAAGAAGCTGCCCGTGCTTTGCTCGCTGTCAGCAATGAGATGATCGTTCAGGGCTTCAGGCTCAAAATATATGATGCTTACAGACCTGCCTGTGCTGTCAGACATTTCGTGATGTGGGGCATCGAAGACCTCGATCTTCGTATGAAACCGTATTTTTACCCGACTCTCGAAAAACAGGAGCTTTTTGCAAAAGGCTATATAGCAAGCCGCTCAAGTCACAGCAGAGGCAGTACGGTAGACCTTACTTTGCTTGATATGAAAACAGGCAAGGAGATAGATATGGGCAGTCCGTTTGATCTGTTCGATGAGATATCTCATCCCGATTCAAAACAGGTAACTGCCGAACAGTACGAAAACCGCATGCGCTTGCAGAACGTTATGGTACGCAACGGCTTTGAACCCATTGATTGTGAGTGGTGGCATTTCACACTGAAGGACGAGCCGTATCCCGATACGTATTTTGAGTTTCCCGTGTCGGGTGAATATCTGATGAGATGATGATTTTAAGATAGGGATTTATAGAATTATGTTTTTAAAGGATCATGAAAAGGGTTAAGGAAGCCGAGGGGACTGCACCTCCTATAGTCCCCTCGGTACGGCGTGAAGAAATGTGAAGGCGGCAGAGAGTTCATCTCTGCCGCCTTTTTATATTACAGATCCTTCATTCTGTCCGCTAATATCTTTTCCGCATCAAAGCCCTCTATGTCAAGCATCTCTGCCATGACAAGCCTTGTGTTCTTTATCCCAAGACAACCCTCTGCCAGCGTCTTGATATATCCGTAGCTGAAATCGGGGATATATTTGCCGCCCGCTGTGGTGACGTATACCAGTTCATCAGCCCTGCATAAGCCTATCGGCGTGCCATCGGGTGAATAGCGTGAAACTATGCCGACAGCATAGATATTCTCGATATATACCTTCAGCTTTGACGGGAAAGAACCGTCCCAGAAAGGTGCTGATATAACTATCTTGTCAGCCTCTGCAAACTGATGCGCATAGTCAAACATCGGGTCGTCAAGTTTGCCTGCCGCAAGCAGCGCTGTGCGCTTTTCAAGGGCAGCTTCGGTCAGCGGCATTATATCTTCATCGGGCAGATACAGTTCGGTATAGCTGCCCATCTTGTCAAGCACTGCACGTGCCAGTCTGTCGGTCCTTGAATCGCTGCGCACGCAGCTGTTTATGTAAAGTATCATGTTAGCCTCCTGTCATCTGTATTCGATATGGTGGTCTCTTATGGACTCCAGTTCCTTATCGCATTTTTCGCACCACATAACCTTGCCTGTGCTTACTTCTTTTGTGACAGCAGCAGTTCCGCATACGTTGCAGACAACAGTTTCTTTTTTGTCCGACTGCACGAAACCGCAGGTGATAGCTTCCAGAAGATCGTCCGAAAGCTCGATATCCTCCTTAGAAGCCAGTTCCATGAGTTCTTCACAGCTTTGGCACTTTCTCGCCTGTTCTCTGATATCTTCGGGAAGATCTTTTATGAGTTCATCAATGTTGAAAACTGACATTCTGCATCTCTCCATAGTGTGTTTAAAGTATTGTTGTAATATTGCGCCAAGCAGTGAAACAGTCCGCTTGACAGGGCTGTGCTGCTTTATCTATGGCATTATTATAGCATATCCACTGCAACAAAAGTGCAACATACACTGCATTTTTGCCGCCGTTATTTTTCATGAATTTGAGCGCTGCTGTTTGTGGATTGCGCCGAAGCAGAACGCCCCGTGCCGTACATAATACAGCAGCGGGGCGGGTCATATTAAACGAAAAATATCATTGTGTCTGTGCGGCATGTTCGAGCGGCAGCTGTATGACCGATGTTGCACCGTTTTCAGTCAGCCTGACATCAAGGGTACCGCCGCATTGAATTTTCAGGCGCTGTCTCACATTTTCAAGTCCCACACTGTGGTGTTCCTTCTGGTTTGAAGTAAGTGCGGCGCCTATGCCGTTGTCTGTCACGGTAATGGTAACATTGCCGTCGGCTTCTTCGGTCTTTATTTTGACAAAGCCCGTGCCGTCACGCCTTGAAAGCGCACCGTGCTTTATGGCGTTCTCGACTATCGGCTGTACAGTCAGCGGCGGTATGGTGAAGTCTGTGGTATTGAGTTCGTATATCACAGTGAAATCCACATCACGGCTTGTCTTTTCAAGGC
>CAMNMO010000072.1 GCA_946544695.1 uncultured Ruminococcus sp.
AGGAACAGCTCTCTCATAGCGGTGTTGATAGCATCACATACCAGGTCGGTATTCAGAGCTTCAAGGATAGTTCTGCCGGGCAGTATCTCAGATGCCATAGCTGCGGAATGTGTCATGCCCGAGCAGCCGATAGTCTCAACGAGAGCCTCCTGTATAACGCCCTCCTTAACGTTCAGTGTGAGCTTGCAGGTACCCTGCTGAGGTGCACACCAGCCGATGCCGTGTGTAAAGCCCGAGATATCCTTTATCTCCTTTGCCTTGACCCACTTAGCCTCCTCAGGGATAGGAGCAGCGCCGTGAGCAACGCCCTGTGCGATAGGGCACATTGTTTCAACTTCGTGCGAATAGATCATTGATTGATACTCCTTTCGGTTATTTGGCGAATTGACCGCCACTTATAATATAATACTACATTTTGCTCTCCAAATCAAGTGTTTTCACAAAAATTTTTAATTTGAGCTAACTTTTTGGCGCCCTTGAAAAATGCCTGTTTTACGCTGTTTTGAGTCAAGTTAACGTTAGTTAAAACTAACTTACGGGGCAAAATTGCCATTTTATGTAAACGGCAGAATGTGCTGTTTCCTGCGATTTTTCAGCATATACGCAGCATAAGGCTTTCGGTGATGGAACGCTGACCGTCGGCTGAAAATGTTGTCCAATATACATGCAGCTGATTTGTTTAAAACGCCGAAAATATGAATAAAGCGTTGCAATAAAAGCCGTTATGAGTTATAATTAAATCATAAACTTTATTTGTATTCTTTTTAGGGGGAAAAATTATGGAACCGATCAAGGCATTTATACAAAAATGGCGTGATAAGCTTGCATATATGGAGTTCAGCGATCTGTTTCCGCTGAACAGAAAATGTGATATCCGTAATGTGAAAAGCGTATTGTCATTTATCGTTATATATCTTATTGCACTGGTAGTGTGTGCACTTCTTTTCGTAATACTTGGTTCGATCCCCTATGTGGGCTGGCTGTTCATCGTGATAGCTGTTGTAGTGGGGATTTATGCTATTGTGGGAATGGTACATATTCTTGCGCAATTCATGAAATTCAACGGATAGCACCGCAGCTGATACCCATATCGATAAGTAATATGTGTCCCGAGGCGTTTGATGACGCTTCGGGGCTTTTTATTTTTTAAACTGCGCCATGTATGCCGCACACGGGGCTGAGTCTCCCGAAACGGGTATCACCCGCCCGAAAGGGTCCTTCATGATAATTTGTTAATTAGTGTTGCAAAATATTAAAAAGTATGCTATACTATTCTATGTATGGGCATGTTGCTGCGGAGTTCTTTGAAATATATTTTTCCCAGTGCATATAAGACCTTGCATTTGCCTGCGTGCTTTTTGTGCGGGCAAAGTATGCGAAAATATTATTATGGCGTGCGGCAGCGGTAAAGTCCATGGTGTGTTTGTATGAAATGATCGTATAGAAGGAGAATGGTAATGAACGGAGGTATATCCAAAAAGGTCATCGCAGGATTTGTTGCGATGGGCATTGTGATAGCAGCGCTGATAGTCGCACTGGTGGTCACAAACATGGGTAAGGGTGATAAAGCCGAAAAGGACGCAAGTTCGGCGGCAAAGAGTGTTTCTTCCGAAGATGACGGTGATGAGGACAGCGAGGAGGAAGATGACGCTGACGGCGATGATGACGATGCTGACACCGATGATGAAGCTGAGGACTCTGAGGAAGAAGATGACGGGGAAGAGGAGTCTGAGGAAGAGGACGAGGACAGCGAAGAAGAAAAGGACGAGGACGACGATAAGGGCAGCGACAAGAAGTCTGACGGCTACCTGTTCACCTGGTCGGGCACTAACGGCTGGCAGGATGGCGACAAGCAGATGAGCGGTCTGGATATGAGCATCACCAATAATTCGGGCGAGGCTGTCAGCGGCTGGAAGCTGGAACTTGAGGTGGAGGACCTGAAGTCCTGCGACGGCTGGAACGGCACATTCAAGGTAAAGGGCAATACCCTGACCATCACCAATGCTGATTACAACGGCGATATCGCTAAGGGCGGCACAGTCACCTGCGGCTGCAACATAGGCACGGGCGGCGACCTGAAAATAACCTCTGCAAAACTCAACGGCACCGACTGCACCATCAAAAAGGGCAAGGTAGACCAGAATGCGCAGAACAATAACAACAATAACAACGACGATCAGAACAAGAAGAAGGACGTCGATGTGGACAAGCTGCTCAAACGTACCAAGAACGCCGAACAGGGCGATGACTGGCTGCATACGGACGGCAGCAGGATACTTGACAAGGACGGCAAGGAAGTCTGGCTGACAGGCGTCAACTGGTTCGGATACAATACAGGCACCAACACCTTTGACGGTCTGTGGAACAGCGAGTTCGAGCCGACCATAAAGGCGATAGCCGATCACGGTTTCAACCTGATAAGAGTTCCCATGAGTGCTGAACTGATAAATCAGTGGGCTGACGGCGATTATCCTCAGGCAAACTACAACAACGCCTATAACGAGGAGCTCAATGCCATGAATTCGCTGGAGATATTTGACTATTTCCTGAAACTGGCAGAGGAGAACGGCATGAAGGTAATGCCCGATATACATTCCGCCGAGACTGATGCGGCAGGTCACAACGCAAATATGTGGTGCACCGACAAGGTCAGCGTAAAGGAGTATTACGCAGCGCTTGAATGGATGGCAGAACGCTATAAGGACAACGATACCATAATCGCTTATGATCTTAAAAACGAGCCGCACGGCAAACCCAACGAGGGCGACAAGGCAGCTATCTGGAACGACAGCAAGGACGCCAACAACTGGAAGTATGTTGCTGAGACCGCAGCAGGCAAGGTGCTGGCTAAGAACCCCAACGTGCTCATCATGGTGGAGGGTATTGAGATATACCCCAAGAATATCAAGGAGAACGGCGATTTCAGCTCGCAGGATAACGACGATTACTACTTCAACTGGTGGGGCGGCAACCTGCGTGGCGTAAAGGACTATCCCATAGACCTGGGCAAGTATCAGGACAAGCTGGTTTATTCACCCCATGATTACGGCCCCACAGTTTATGAACAGCCGTGGTTCGAGGGCGACTACGATTTCAAGAGCCTGAAAAAAGACTGCTGGCAGGATAACTGGCTGTTCATCAAGGACGATGACACCGCACCTCTGCTGATAGGCGAATGGGGCGGCTACATGACCGAACCCAACATAACGTGGATGACCTACATGCGCAAGCTTATCAAGGACAACCACCTGAATCACACCTTCTGGTGCTTCAACGCCAACTCGGGCGACACGGGCGGACTGGTGCTTGATGACTTCACAACATGGGACGATGAGAAGTACGAATTCGTCAAGGAAGTGCTTTGGCAGGAGGACGGCAAGTTCGTCGGGCTTGACCACAAGATAGCACTTGGCGAGAACGGCATCTCGCTTTCAAAGGCAAAGGGTCTGTAAAAAACAAGCCATAGCGTTTCCGTTTGCAGGAAATGCTATGGCTTTTATAGTTTTTATGGAACAGCCGTTTTTTTACTTTATCTCGATATGGTCTATCTTCATCCAGTCAACGGCATATATCTCACCTGCGCCTACCGTCATTTCGATGGGGCTGCCTTCGCTGAGTGCTATCTCGATGTTAACATCGGTTTCACCCGCATTGACCATTATGTCAGTTATCGGCACATCTGCAAACTCACCTGTTTCAAGACCGTTCACGAATATGGCGGGCATTTCGGGATCATCGGGGTCGAACATGTCGGCAGTCAGCTTTTCGACCCTTACATAGAAATGTTCACTCACCGAGAATATGTATGGGTACTCTCTGCCCAGACCGTCGATCTCCTTGACAGGGAAGGGGTAAGCACTTTCAAAGTAGTCCGTGTCGTCCATGATGTAAACTATGCAGTCATCGCCTGTGTCGTTGATGAAGGTGGGCATTTCTTCCTTTGACTCAGCCTTGTAAAGCTTTCCTTCCTCAAACTCCGAAAGCGGTGCTTCGTCCTCATAACTCCAGTCTATGACCTCATATTGAACTGTCGGGTCAAAACGTTCAACTATCTCATCGGCAGTCAGCGCACCGAGACTCTCGTTCGTGTTGATGTCGATGAATTCGTAGTCGCCCAGTTTACCCTCTGATGCATCTGTTTTCAGATAGTAGTGAGAGCTGAATTTGTAGAATACGTCTCCCTGCTCTTTATCTGTTTCCAGCGGGTATATGTAAGTGTAATCATCGTTCAGTATCAGATCCAGCTTGTAGGTGTCCCCGACTGTTTCTGTGCCGATTATCCTGTATATCAGCGAACCTGCGGGCGCATCGGCAGGCTGCCAGAATATGTTCTCATCTTCGGCAGAAGTTGTCTCTGCCGCCTGCGATGAAGTATCAGCGGCAGACGAACTGCGTTCCTTCTTGCTGATATCTTCGGCACGGCGCCCGCAGGATGCCATGCCAAAACATATAAGCAGCGCTGCTGCGGACGCAAAATATCTTTTCATGAATGACCCCCTTTCCATGGACCTTGCCGTCAGTTCTTCACCAGTTTTTCCACTGTCACCAGCGTTGAGCTGCTTTTGAGCCATACCTTGACTTCGTCGGCTATGTTGGCGATTATGGATTTTTCCAGCTCGTCCCATTCGGAAGAATCTTTTCTTGCTTCATTGAGATTGTTGCGGTATTCCATCAGCGACCAGTACTGCTCGCTCATCAGATTATCCGCAGGACCAGCACGGTGTGTGCCCATGTTGTACCAGCTGTTTACAGCTGTATACTCGCTCATGTACACTCCTTCGCCCGAATACTGCGAACTTACACGAAAGAGCTCACGTATCTTGCCGAGTATGCCTTTGGCATTCTCATTTTTACCGCTGGAAGCCACCGAGAGGAAATGTTCTTCCTGGAACGGGTCGGCAGACTTTCGTCCCTCGACACATATCCTGCAAAGCATGCCTTCGGGTGTTTTCTCACTCTCAAACCAGAGGTCTCCGATGAACTCGTCCATAATGCCGTTGACCATGCTGACAAGTTCTTCTGTCAGCAGGCGTATATGCATGGCATTCCTGCCTGTGAAGCCGTTGTAACCGCAGAATTTTTCCGCAGTTGCCATAGCTTCCTCTCTGCCCCTCAGATCACTGTATATCTGTATAACATCGGTTCTCATTATATTTCCTCCTAAAGCAGTTTAATGCTCAGCATCGTCAGGTCATCGAACTGCGGTGCTTCGCCCACGAAAACGTCGACCGACTTTTTCATGTTGGCGAGCAGTTCTTCGGGTGAAGCCTGCGGTGCGGTGTTGAGCGCTTCGAGCATTCTGTCAACGCCGAAGAGCTCGTTATTTGCATTTGTGGCTTCTGCAACACCGTCTGTGTAGAGGAACAGTGTGCCGCCCTTTTCCAGCGTGAATTCGTATTCCTTGTACTTCATGCCGTCCATGCCGCCTATTACAAAGCCGTGCTTGTCCTTAAACAGCTCGAATCCGCCGCTGCTCTTTTTGATTATGGGATATTCGTGACCTGCGTTGGCTGCGGTGATCTTTCCTGTGGATATCTCCATCACGCCGAACCATACCGTCACGAACATTTCTTCTTCGTTGTTCTTGCATATCTGCGTGTTGACCTGTTCCAGCACCTTTGCGGGACTTCCGCCCATCATCGCAAAGTTGTTCACCAGTATCTTGGACATCATCATGAACAGTGCGGCAGGCACGCCTTTGCCCGAAACGTCAGCCATTACCATGCCCAGATGGTCGTCATCTATCAGGAAGAAGTCATAGAAATCTCCGCCGACCTCCTTAGCAGGCGTCATCGTTGCATAGATATCGAATTCGGGTCTTTCGGGGAAAGCAGGGAAGATGTTGGGCAGCATATCTGCCTGTATCCTTGTGGCAAGCTCCAGCTCAGCCCCTATGCGTTCCTTTTCCGCAGTTATTGCGGTGATCTGTGAAATGTAATGTCTGGTCTTGGTGGAAAGGTCGGCAAGGCTCTGCGCCAGCATCTCGACCTCATCACCTGTGCGGTAAGCGTCGTCCATCTCGAATGCCTGGTCTGTACCGCTTATAGCGTCCATACGTTTGGTCATCTTCTCGATGGGTCTTACTATCCTGCCTGCCACCGCCAGTGCGCCGACAGAACCCAGCACCAGTATCACAGCTATCATCACCAGTGTGGTGTTCTTTGAATGATCGAGACCTTGATCGAACTTCTGTGTCGCATCATTGTTGATGCGCTCGTATTCTCCTATCATCATCGCAGTGGGCTGTTCTGTTATGTTCTTTTCGATGAATGATATAACTGCCCAGCCGACAGTCTCTATCGGTGAACCTGCCATGTAGTAGTCCTTGCCGTCAACGTTCACAGTCACAAGACCTGTACTGCTTTCAAGTGCGTTGTTAATGAAATCCGCAAGCGCTTCATTGCCTGTGTTTCTCATATCCTCTGCCTCGCCCGAAAGCTGCACCTCAAAAACGCCGTTGCCTTCGGGTGCGAATATTACCTTGCCTTCGTTGTTTATAACGCAGATATATCCACCCGACTCAGATGAGGCATTTACATAGTCGCTCATCGAGTTAAGGAAAAGGTCAGCACCGACAACGCCCACCAGTTCACCGTCAAGGTATATGGGGGCTGAACACTCAATGCCTATCTTGTCGGTATAGGTATCCTGTTCGATGCCCGAGAAACACAGCTCGCCTGCCTGTGCAGCGCCTGTATACCAGGGTCTTTCGGTCACATGGAAAGCGGGGAGTTCGCCGTTCTCATCGAACTTGCTTGCCGAATTTGTATCCACGCATATAACAGTGCCGTCAGCCAGACCGATAAAGCAGTTGTTCATGTAGTCCGACTGTTCGCACATTGCTGTCATGGTGTCGCTCATGTGTGCAGCCACACCGAGGTATTCGGACTTGGTATAGTCCACGCCCTCCTCGCACAGCACCTGTGCTGCGAACTTGCCGTCGTTGGCAGGGTCAGGCAGATATGCGGGTGCGGGTTCAAAGCTGTCCTTATGGGCAAAAAGACCCGTTGCAAGGTTTTGCAGCGTGGCGACATCGGTCTTTATATCAGAGAACATGTCGTCTGCAATATACGCCTGCAATGCGTTGGTCTTTGTCATTGAACTGTTGATGACCTGATGCATTGTATTTCCCGATACTTGTGCTATGGCTTCCTGCTGTTCGTTTCCTGCATCAGTGACCACCTTGTTCAGGTGCTTTGTCTGGTATACCGATACTCCTGCGAACACGCCTATCAGTGCCAGCAGGAATATGAGCACCAGATTCATTATCTTCTGCTGCAAGCCGCCGAAGGTGAGCCCGAATCTTTTGATCACACGATCACCGTTCCTTTTACTTTAAGCTTTTTACGATAGTGAAAATGTTTTGTCCGTCGGTATACTCATACTTCACATCGTCCATAGTCTTTTTGACCATGAAAATTCCCAGACCGCCTATCTGCCTTTCTTCTGCCGAAAGGGATATATCGGGGTCAGCCTTTGCGAGCGGGTCGTAGTGAATGCCACGGTCCTTGAAAACTATGACAGCGCTGCCATCAGTTATCGCCATAGCTATCACTGCGTTTCCTACCTCGGGTGTGTAGGCATAGTGAGCGATGTTAACAAATATCTCCTCAACGGCGATATCTATCTGCATCTGTACCTTCATGGAGCATTCAGCTGTTTCCAGCTGTTCGTCCACAAATCCGAGCACCACAGGCAGGTTCTCTGTCATAGCCTGTATCTCGATCTCTTTCATCGGCACCACCCTTTTATTTGATATCAAGAATGTCTGAAAAGCCTGTTACCTCAAATATCTCCATGATATCCTCACTGACGTTTGTGACGCTCATTCCGCCCTTCTTGCTCATGACCTTGTGTGTAGCCAGCAGCACTCTCAGTCCCGCAGATGAGATGTACTCAACATTTGAGAAATCCAGCACCATAGCATCGCACTCGTCAAAGCTGTCTTTCAGCTCCTGCTCCAGTGCGGGCGCAGTCGATGTATCGACTCTGCCGCTTATCATCACAGTTGTTGTCTTGTTTTCGTTTACCTTTTTGATCTCCATATCGCATTTTCCTTTCATTCGGGTCACAGGTCCTGCCGTGACCGCAGTTTTGTTTGCTTTTACATTATAACATAAGTCCTGCAACAAATCAGCAACATATCACCGATTTTGGACATGTTATCTTAGCTAAAGTTTTTAAACTAAATTTGTGCATTTCAACAGCGGCAGCTGATGCCGCCGCAATATGCCATGCTATTTGATCTCATGTTCGTCATAGTACTTCATTTCGAGAAAAGCCCGTGTTTCCTCAGCAAAGCTGTACTGCGTCATATATTCGCCCAGATATTTTGATATGGCGTAGGGGTCGCTGTTAAGGTACCTGTAATAGTCGCAGTCGAGCAGTGCGGTATTTACACCGAAAGTGCCCGAGGATTTCACCACAAGATCATTTATGCCCAGCCTGAAAAACGACATTATTATATCCCCGATGTAGACCCTTATCTTGCTCTTTGTCGAATCGTCAGATGGGCTTTCGGGCTCCACATTGCCTATCATCATATCCATAGTGCACTGCGCACCTCTGCGGTCGATAAGATAAGCCAGCAGTTCCTTGCTTTTCCTGCGCTTGAATTTAACGGGCTCACCGTTCACGAACACCTCAAAGCTGCCGAAACACTGCACCCTGACAGGTCTGCCGCTCATATCGGGTGTGCGGTATCTCCTGTGGCTCAGCACATCAGCTATCTTCTTTTTTGAGAATGGCTTGAGTACGTATCCGCTTGCATGTATATCAAATGCGGCGGGCATATACTCCGAGTATCCCGTGAGGAATATTATGTTGCACAGCGGATAGCGCTCTATTATCTTTTTAGCCAGTGTTATGCCGTTCATCTCGGGCATTTCCACATCAAGGAAAGCTACCTCGATGGGCTTGTCCAGTTCACGCAGAACTTCGGTGGGGTCGGTATAAGACCTGTGCTCGCCGCCCGGGTCAAGCTCGGCAAGTATCTTTTCCAGCATCAGCACTATGGATCTTCTGTCGTCCACGCTGATTATATACATTAAGGATCACCTCCCGCTTTTATGAAAGATCTCTGAAAGGATATCTTATATCATTATATATTATTATAACATATAATGTGCTTTCTGCACTCGTTTTTTGACAAAAAATAGTTCACAAACTTTCACAAGAATTTTTATGCATTATAACATAAATTGTCTGATGTCAATAAATAATCTCTCGATTAATCGGGGATTATTGATATTTAGCCACAACTGATTTTGTTGCGGAATTGTTGCGGGGTATGTGGTATGATATAAAGACTGACAGTAATACAGCAAGAAGGGACGGGATCATAATGACACACAAGATAAGCTGCACTGACGAGAATGGCGGGTTTACGATTTACATATCGGGCAGGATCGATTCAAATGATCATGCGGCGGCAGAAAGCGAACTTTTTGAACTGCTTGGCAGGCACAAGGGTCAGGTGCCCGTGCTTGACCTTTCGGGGCTGGAGTATATCTCCAGTGCGGGGCTGCGTGTACTTATGAAGATAAGGAAAGCGTGCGGCGAACCCCTTGAATTTATCAACACATCTCCTGATGTCTACGATATATTTGAGACCACGGGCTTCACCGAACTTTTCAAGGTCAGCAGAAAGCTGCGAGAGATAAGCATTGACGGCTTGCCGCTGATAGGCGCAGGTGCAAACGGCAAGGTCTACCGTATCGACAGCGAAAGGATAGTCAAGGTCTATGAACCGCTGACCAATCCCTTTGAGAAGATACTTCGTGAAAAGGAGTCTGCCAGACAGGCTTTCATACACGATATCCCATCAGCCATATCCTATGATGTGGTGCGTGTGGGCGGGCGCTACGGCATAGTTTATGAGATGATAGATGCCGTTACACTGGGACATTACGTGTCGCAGCACCCCGATGAACTTTCTGCCTGCGCCGTAAAAATGGCTGACCTGCTGAAAAAGCTGCACAGCACAAGCTTCGATGAAAACACACTGCCCGATGCACGGGTAAATCTTCACCTGTGGGCTGATGTGGCAGAAAAAAGCGGCAGATATCAGCCCGATACCATTGCCGTGCTGCGTGAGGTCATAGACAGTATACCTTATCGTAACACATTTATCCACGGTGATTATCACCTCGGGAATATTATGGTCAGGGACGATGAGTGGCTGCTTATCGACATGGGTGATGCTTCGCTGGGACACCCTGTTGACGATCTTCTGGGGGCTTACCAGATAATGCGTCTCGTTGCTTCCCGACCTGGCGGTGCAGAACGATATATGGGAGCACCGGGAGAAATGATCGGCAGATTCTGGGATATTTTCATCCGCCGTTACTTTGAAACAGATGACAGCAGCCTCATAGAAAAGTCAGAGGATATCCTCAGGTATTATGCCATGATACGCAGCCTTGCGGGGGTGACTTTTTCCGATGTAGTCCCCGACGATGTCAAGGCAAAGCTTTCGGCAAAGGTGCAGGCTGCCTTTCTTGAAGATCACAGCCGCTACGGTACTTCTGCAATTTCACAGCTGCCGTTTTGATGCATACAGCAGGATAAGCTGTAAATGCCTTCCCCGTCTTTAGAAAGATACCCATATAGAAGTTTTGCCCCTGAGCATTTCAAAACGCTCAGGG
>CAMNMO010000073.1 GCA_946544695.1 uncultured Ruminococcus sp.
TATGTGTGAAGGCTGCGGGCACAAAGGGCGATATCAACGGCGACGGCACTGTCAATGTAACAGATGTTTCAAAGGCTGCCGCACATGTCAAGGGCATCAGGGAACTGAGCGATGATGAGTTTTCGGCTGCCGATGTGAATGAGGACGGCTCTGTTACCGTCACAGATATCTCCATTCTTGCAGCGCATGTAAAGGGCGTCAAGGAACTGGAGGAGAAGAAGGACGAGCCTGCTAAGGACGGCGATTTTGACCAGGCTGCTTTCACAAAGGCGCTGGGTCTCGGCTGGAACCTGGGCAACACCTATGAGGCTGTGAAGTCAAACGGCAAGGATCTTATAGATGTGGACGGCAAGACCGCAAAGTATTCCTCGGGTGAGACCGTATATGAGATGACCCCCGACCCGACTGCATGGGGCAACATTCCCATGAACGAAGATCTGGCAAAGCAGATAAAGGATCTTGGCTTCTCATCTGTAAGAATGCCTGTGGGCTGGCTCGACAACATCGGTGAGGGTCCCGATTACAAGATCAAGGACGAGTGGATGTCACAGATCAAGGAAGCTGTTGATTACATGGTGGCTGAGGACCTGTATGTCATCGTGAACATGCACAGCGACGGCTACCACACCATTGCAGGCGGCTGGCTGTACTGCGACGCTCCCGAGGAGCAGCAGACTGAGATAAGGGCTAAGTATGCGGCTGTATGGACACAGATAGCAGAGACTTTCAAGGACTATGACGAGCATGTCATCTTCGAGTCGATGAACGAGGAATTCGCCCGCAAGAGAGATGCCGAGTACCGCAACTTCACCACAAATGAAGCAGACGCAAACTGGGGCACCCCCGATGAAGAGTCCTATGAGAACATAAACAAGTACAACCAGATCTTCGTTGATTCGGTAAGAGCTGTCGGCGGCGAAAACAGCACCAGATGGCTGCTCGTTCCGGGCTGGAACACCGATATCGAGTACACCGAGGGCGATTACGGTTTCAAGATACCCACAGATGAGAAGTGCACAGCGCCTTCCAACAGGATAGCTATTTCTGTACATTACTATTCACCTTACAACTTCGTACTGAACGAAGCTACCAACATCACCCAGTGGGGCAAGTATTATCTCAACAGAGCAAAGCTGGATACCAGCGGCGCCGAGACTTCGCTGAAAAAACAGATGGCAAGGCTCAAGACATTCACCGACAAGGGCTATCCCGTTATAATCGGTGAGTTCAGCCCCACAGACAAGGCTTATGCAGATCCCGACAACACCGAGTTCAGAAGATACTGGGTAGAGAATGTTGTCAAGTACGCTAAGGAAAACGGCGCTGTACCCGTATACTGGGACAACGGTGCAAAGGGCAAGGGCGGCTGCCGACTGTTCAACCGCAAGACAGGCAAGGTGGATTATCCCACACTTATCGAAGCTATGCAGAGAGCGATGAACGCTGAGGACGACTACGAGATCCCCGAGATAGTTCCCTTCGTTGAGGAGGAGGAAGACCCCAATGCACCTGTTGAGCAGATAGATGCTGTTGCAAGACTTGGTTTTGCTGACGGTGACTGGGAGCCCCAGACTTCATTCGAGGAGGGCGAGGGTGCCATTGACATCAACGTAGTAAACGGCGAGAACACCTTTGTTTATGACAGCTTTGCCGCTGACGGCAAGAAGATAGACAGCGCAGCAGTGTTCGTTATCGACCTCATCGACTGCTGTGACAAGCTGAAAGACCTGAAGATAAGCGATGTCAAGGTATTCGTTGACGGCAAGGAACTTGAAGTCGCACAGGACAAGCTCATCAAGGGCGACATAGAGGGCAAGAACAACTACCGCATCGAGATATACAACGATTACGGCAACACCAAGAACGCTCCTGCCATCGACCGCACACAGCTTGTGGCTGAGAAGGAACTGAAAGTCACCTTCAATGCAGAGAGCAAGTATCTTAAAGATGCAAAATGATCTTAAATAACGATATCCTCCCGCACAGTTCTGCGGGAGGATATTTTTTGCTTTTTGTCAGAGCGCACCAAGCGCATGCTTTGCTGCTATCATGCCGAAGGTATAGCATCTGCCCAGCGAAAGTCCTGTCTGGTGGAAAGGATAATCTGCGCCGCCGTAGAAAGGTCCGCCAAGATTGCCCACACAGTAAAGTCCCTCGATGGGGTCGCCGCTGCTGTCAAGCGCCTGTGCGTTCTCATTGGTGATGACGCCAGAGACCTCCGCAGATACACGTATATGCTTTCTTGCACCCCAGAAAGGCGCTTTCTCTATCTTATGCATGTACTTTGCGTGCTTGCCGAAATCAGTGTCGCAGCCCTTATCGCAAAGTTCGTTGTAGCGGTCAACCGATGCCTTCATCTTGTCATAGGGAATGCCCAGTTCTTCTGCAAGTTCTTCAAGGGTGTCACACCTGTGCAGATCGATAAGGTTCTTGAACACACCCTGCGGGTCTTCTACCGCACCTGGTATGAACTTTTCCATCACGAAGGGCGGCACAGGTCCGTCTACGAACTCGTCCTTGTCCCATTCGGTGTAGCTGCTGTCATATATCGCACAGTACCAGCCCCTCGAACCGTCCTTGTGGTCGGCATCAAGCATGCTGCCCTTGAACTTTGGCTGATATTTCAGCAGATTTCCCATGTATACAAAGCCTGTGTACTCATTTGTGAAACGCTCGCCTTCCATATTCAGGTAGAGGAACGGTTCTTCAAACATCAGCGCCGAATCAAAGTCGTGCATCATCTTGGTGTGACCGAGGTCCTCCATTTTTGCGCCTGCACTAATGGCAAGTATGTGACCGTCGCCCGTTTTGCCGAACTGTTTCTTGTCAAACTCATCAATATCGGGGCACCAGCGCTTTACCATAGCGGGATTGTTGGTGTAGTCGCCCGTTGCAAGTATAACCGCCTTAGATGCATTGTACTGAATGTAGCTGCCGTTCTTGTCCTTTGCGATGACGCCGGATACACGCTTGCCGTCGGTAACAAGCTTTACCGCAGGCGACAGGAAATGCGCACTCAGGTTATCATGCTTTGCCATGACATTTTTGAGGACGTTTTGCAGCGCATGCCCGACATTCAATGGCTTGGGACCTATCCAGGGCGCCCAGAAATAGCAGTGGTCATCACCGTAGTCATAGGTGTTCAGCCTGTTCTTCCACACACCTGTGAAATCACCGCTGGTACTCCTGAAAGCGCACAGCTTATCGCCGTCATTGAGAAGCTTTGCACTTTCTGCGTTATTATCGACCTTGCTGCCGTCGCCGTACTCTGTCTCGGTCGTCATGCCCGCACGGTTGAACAGCCACATCATAGCTTCCTCGGAATGTTCAGCATAAGCACGCAGCTGTTTTGTATCTGCACGCCAGTCGCAGAGACTGTTTGTGTGATGTATCCACTTTGCTATACCGCCCTCAGTGGAACGTGACTTGATTATCGCAGAACCGCAGTTGCCCTGTGATACCACATTTGATGCCTTTTGCAGCAGCACGGTATCTGCACCAAGTTCAGCAGCCCAGCAAGCCGCAGGCACACCTGCTGCGCCCGCACCCACCACTACTATCTCATGTTCTTCTGTCTTTTCGGGAACTATGTCTCCCATTTCACAGCATGAGGCATCTACCTCAGCTTCGGTGATACCGTTCGGTATAGCATTGTTAAGTTTGTCCATGATCGTTTGTTCCTTTCGTTTATCGTAAGTCTGATGTGATACGGTACTGTCAGGCTGCTTACACAGCTAAGATCACCTGCATGGTCCTCACCCAAATGCAAATTTAACACCATTTATTGTGATGTGTCAGCGGGATAACCATGACCGCTTGTTATAAAATGTTGATAACATTTCTTATATTATTATACCACTTCCGCTGAAAATGTCAATTGATTTACTAAAACATGACAATTTTTTTATATCAAGATCAGATATTCGCAAAAAATCACCGACAAAGCAGCTGCCCCGTCGGTGATATATGCTGTACGAAAAGTTAAAAGCTTACGATCGCCTGTTTTGCACAGGCTTTCATAATATCATCAGTTATTGCCGTCAAGCCTTTTTTCAAACTCAGGCTTAGGCAGCGGTCTGTCAAAGAAAAATCCCTGTGCCAGATCACAGCCGTTGCGCTTCAGCACCCCGACCTGTGCTTCGGTCTCCACGCCCTCAGCGATACATTCAAGTCCCATTTCCTTAGCCATCGCAACCACATACTTGAACATCACACTTCTCGGGCTGCGCTCATCATCACTATCCACAGGAACTATGCTTTTGTCGATCTTGATGACGTTCCAGGGCACTTCCTTTATGAGATTCAGCGATGAATATCCTGTCCCGAAATCGTCCACCGATGCAGATATGCCACGCTGCTGAAGTCCGCCGACCACCCTTTTCAGGTCCGTGAACTCCACATCAGTGGTGGTCTCTGTCAGTTCGACCTCGATCAGTTCGTGCGGAACATTATGTCGGTCGATTATCTCCATCACGTGCTTGACCAGGTCAACATCAAGCATGTGCTTGCGTGACAGGTTCACCGACACCTTCACGACCTTCTTGCCCTCATCGAGCCATTTCCTTATATCACGGCAGACATGGTCTATCATATAAAAATCAAGCTTGCAGATATCTGTATTCTTCTCCAGTATCGGTATGAACTCCATAGGCGGCACCAGTCTGCCGTCATGAAGCCACCTGCAAAGCGCTTCCGCACCTGCCAGCTTGTTTGTGATGATATCTATCTTGGGCTGATAGTAGACCTGAAATTCTTCCTTCTCCATCGCTTCGGGTAGCAGATGCTGTATGGTGGCATTATGCTTCTTTCTCTCCACCAGTTCATCGGAATAGAACATTATACTGTCCCTGCCCGAATTCTTTGCTATCATGGAAGTAGGCATGACCTTATCCAGCAGGTCAGAGGGTTCGACCAGCACAAAGTCATCATCTATAATATACAGACCGGCACTTGCGCTTACCTGCACACTCTCGCCATAACCGTCACCAAAGCTTACAACAGTACCGCTCAGGTACTTTATGACCTTGTCTATCTTATCCGTCTCGAAAGCCATGATAAAGTTATCACCGCCGATGCGGCTGACGGGTATCTCACAGTCAGCACACTCCTCAAGACCGTCCACAAAGCCACGCATTATGGTGTCGCCGTTTTTTCTGCCGACCTGATTGTTGATCGCCTGAAAATTCCTGAGGTTGAAATGCGCCGCAACCAGCCCGCTCAGTCCCCTGATACGGCTGAGCCTTGAAAGCTGGGTAATGAAGAATCGCAGGTTATGGTAGCCCGCATCATCAAAATAACCGAATCTGTCCGCCACCTGTTTGAGCATCTGGCGGCTGTTGAAAACATACAGCATGGAAGTCAGCAGTGACAGCCTGTCACGTATCCTTTCGCTCCACGGTTCAGCACCCATTACATGATCGAACTCATATACTACCAGACCGTTTGCAGCGGTTATCCTCCTGTCAAACAGCTTCTCATCGTCAAAACCTGCTTTATCATAAACATAGTATGTTACTCTGTTGTCTGTACCTTCAAACTTCTCATTCTCATAGTATGTGATCTTCAGTCTGGCAACATTTGAAAGCCTGAGTATATCCTCAACTGCATCACCGACAATATTCGGGTCAAGAGCATCTTCGGCATTGTTCATCTTTTCAAGAAAAGCAATAAATGCCTGCACGATATCAGTTATCATCATGTACCCTCCCCGTTTCACAAATAAGCTGTCGACATAATGACGAAATAGTTGAACATCTGTATTATACGTAACTAATTATAAATATTATACCATGTTTCTTTATAATTTTCAAGTGCCATTTTTAAGAAATACACAAAATTTTACTTTTTCAATATATTCGGAACTATTTTTTTGTCACATTGGGGTATCGTTATAGAAAAAAACTATTGTAAAATCTCTTTAAATGTGGTATAATAGCAGAGTGAGTTTACACTTGCTAAGTTTTTGTTGCAATTGCAACATACAACTCATGTAAAGTATGCTAAAATAGTATATATTACAGATCATGCGAAAGGAATAGTTAAAATGCTGGAGCTTAAAAATATCACTTTCAGTGCGGACGACAGCGGCAAAACCTCTGACATAATCCGTGGGATATCTCTTACAATACCCGATGACAAGTTCATCGTCATAACAGGTCCCAACGGCGGCGGAAAGTCCACACTTGCAAAAATAATCGCAGGTATAGTACAGCCGACAGAAGGCAGACTTATTTTCAACGGCACCGACATAACCGATATGAGCATAACCGACAGGGCAAAGACGGGCATAGGTTTTGCCTTTCAGCAGCCTGTCAGGTTCAAGGGACTTACCGTGCTCGACCTTTTGAGGATAGCTGCGGGAAAGAACCTGTCTGTATCAGATGCTTGTGCATATCTTTCCGAGGTAGGACTGTGCGCAAAGGATTACATCAAGCGTGAGGTAAACGCTTCACTTTCGGGCGGCGAGCTCAAAAGGATAGAGATAGCAACTGTCATGGCAAGAGATGTGAAGCTTGCTGTGTTCGATGAACCCGAGGCAGGCATCGACCTGTGGAGCTTCAATAACCTGATACGCATTTTCGAGAACATGCGCAAGGCTGACGCTGACAGGACAGTAGTCGTCATCTCCCATCAGGAAAGACTGCTGAAAATAGCAGATGAGATCATCGTGCTTTCAGACGGCAAGCTGATAAAGCAGGGTCCCGCCGACCGGATAATGCCCGAGATAATGAGCAGCAATTATGCACAGTCTATCTGTCCCAAGATCGAAGAATAAGGAGGCGATGGAGATGTTGAAGATGGACGCTGTACAGAAACAGCTTTTACAGGAAGTTGCAGAGCTTCACGATATACCCGAGGGTGCATACAATCTCCGTGCCAACGGTGAATCGGTGGGAAGAAACTCAACTGCAAATATCGAGATCATCGGAAAGACCGATAAGAGCGGTATAGATATACGTATAAAAGACGGCACAAAGAATGAGAGCGTACACATTCCCGTTGTACTCAGCGAGAGCGGACTTAAAGAGACAGTATACAACGATTTCTATGTGGGCGAAAACTGCGATGTACTTATAGTTGCAGGCTGCGGCATCGACAACTGCGGCACTCAGGATTCCGAACATGACGGCATACACAGATTCTTTGTAGGCAAAAACTCAAAGGTAAGGTATGTTGAGAAGCACTACGGTTCGGGCGAAGGCACAGGCAAAAGAGTCCTCAACCCCGTTACTGAGGTCTATCAGGAAGAAGGCAGCACCGTTGACATGGAAATGGTGCAGATAAAGGGTGTGGATTCCACTGACAGAAAGACCATAGCTGAACTGAAGGCAGGCGCTAAGCTGAATGTCCGTGAAAGGCTGATGACACACGGCGAACAGCAGGCACTCAGCACATATCAGGTCTCGCTGAACGGTGACGGTTCAAGCGCCGATGTGGTATCACGTTCGGTCGCAAGGGATAACTCCTATCAGAAGCTTGACCTCTGCGTTAACGGAAATGCCGCATGCAGCGGTCACACAGAATGCGACTCCATCATAATGGACAACGGCAGGATACTCGCAGTACCTTCACTGGAAGCGAACAGTGTTGACGCAGCACTGGTACACGAGGCTGCCATAGGCAAGATAGCAGGCGAACAGCTGATAAAGCTGATGACGCTGGGTCTGACTGAAGCTGAGGCTGAGGAACAGATAATCAACGGCTTCCTGAAATAATGCCATCAAACGCCGCATCTGCACATTTTCAAATGATGCAGCGTGCTGCGATATAATAGCTGAGATAAAACAGACCTTGTCTTTGATCGACAAGGTCTGTTGTTTTTGTTATAGCGGCATCATCAAAGTCTTTTTCTCCTGCGGTCTTTCAGCCTGCATTCCGATAACAGCGACAGTCCGGGCAGATGCAGTCCGTCAAGAACACGCAGAATGCTCCTTGTCCTGGAAAGTTCCCACGGGTGGCGGTTTTGGTTATCACTGACTTCTATAAGATCCATAATTGTTCCCCTTACTATATTAATGTGATATGAATGTAGATATATTATAACATGTTTATTTATAATTTGCAATAAGCAAACGCAAGTTTTTGGGAAATCAGCATTGTTGTGTTGAAATTAGGTTTAAATATCCCCCGAAGTTTGAAGGCTTCGGGGGAAAATATATAATAGCTATTTATGAAAGGTCGGGTCATCGGTACGTTCAAGGAGGTAGTCAACAGAAACATCAAAATAGTCGGCAAACATGATAAGGGTCTTGTAGTCAGCTTCCCTTTCGCCTGTTTCATAACGGCTGATGCTGTTCTGGTTCATATTAAGGTCCATGGCAAGCCTGAGCTGAGTTATGTGCTTTTTCTTGCGGAGTTCTTTTGATCTCATAATATCAGCTCGGCTATATTTTCGATTATGTCTGCAAAATACTCCTGCTTATCGGGCGACAGCTTGCGCAGAGCGGACAGTGTTCTTTCTTCGGGAGATAGTTTGGGCTCGTTTTTTTCCGGAATGATATTGCTCACGGGTATATCAAGTGCTGAACATATTTTGGCCAGAGTTTCTATGGTAGGGCATTTTTCGCCCCTTTCGATACAGCCGAAATAGGAAGTATGGATACCCGCACGAAAAGCAAGCTCTTCCTGACTCAAATTCTGCGACCTGCGATTATTCTTTATCCTTGACCCTATCTCTTTACTAAGTTCGTTTCTATCCATAGTATATCTCCACACTCTATAACTATTTTTATTATATTATATGCTAGATTTAGAGTTTATTCAAACTGTTATAGAGTGTTTTATTAACAATTATATACTCTATAAGTGTTGACAAATATAGAATAATATGCTATAATGGTTACATTCAAAATATTTTACACATAGGAGGCGGAAGATATGCCTAAATCAGTACGATTTGGAAACAGCGAACGCAATAGTTCACTAATTTTACAAATTGAAAAATACCAAAAAGCCAAAAAACATAAACACTTTATAGACGCACTAAGAGAGCTTTGTGATATTGCATTGAAGTTTGATGAGATCAAAAAAAAATAAGGAGTGTGACCATTTATGGCTTTAATAACTTGTCCGGAATGTCGCGCACAGGTATCTGATAAAGCGACAGTGTGCATAAGATGTGGATACCCGATACAAAAAAATTCAACAATTATGATTAATACAACTGTAAAAAATCCTCCTCCCTGTGGTGTTCAAAGATGTAAGGTTACAGTAACTAGTTGTGATACAGGAGAAGTTTTATGGAAGGGAAAAGTTGGTGATATAATCACATTAGATTGTACCTCAGATTCGATGAATGTTGAGATATTGATCCACGCTTTTTTGAGAATAGTACAAACGGATCTTTCTGACGTAAACATACGAGCCGGCAAGAAATATCAAATAATCAATACTCCGGGTCTGTTTTCACCTACACATTTTAGTTTAGCTGAAACAGATATGATTTAAACATATATAAATTACCGTCACTTGAAATGAGTGTCCACTTTAGGGTCACTCTTTGTGTTTTATCAAAAAACAAGCATAATTAGAACCATATTATCTCATCAATATCTCAATAAACAAAAATCCCCCGAAGCACGAAGCCTCGGGGGATAAATATTTGATGCAATTATTGGGGATTAGCCCAGCTCTGCAAAGTACTTGATGGTTCTAACCATCTGAGAAGTGTAGGAGTTCTCGTTATCATACCAAGAAACTACCTGTACCTCGTACAGATCGTCAGCTATCTGAGAAACCATTGTCTGAGTAGCATCGAACAGAGAACCATATCTCATACCGATAACGTCGGAAGAAACGATAGGATCGGTGTTGTAGCCGAAGCTCTCGGAAGCAGCAGCCTTCATAGCAGCGTTGATACCGTCAACGGTAACGTCAGCCTTCTTAACAACTGCGGTCAGGATAGTGGTAGAACCGGTAGGAACAGGAACTCTCTGTGCAGAACCGATCAGCTTGCCGTTCAGCTCAGGGATAACCAGACCGATTGCCTTAGCAGCACCGGTGCTGTTAGGAACGATGTTAGCAGCGCCAGCTCTAGCTCTTCTCATATCGCCCTTTCTGTGAGGACCATCGAGGATCATCTGATCGCCTGTGTAAGCGTGGATAGTGCTCATGATACCGCTCTGGATAGGAGCATAGTCGTTCAGAGCCTTAGCCATAGGTGCCAGGCAGTTAGTGGTGCAGCTTGCTGCGGAGATGATCTTGTCATCCTTAGTCAGGGTCTTCTCGTTAACAGAGAAAACGATGGTAGGCAGATCGTTGCCTGCAGGAGCAGAGATAACTACCTTCTTAGCACCTGCGTCGATGTGAGCCTGGCTCTTAGCCTTTGAGCAGTAGAAACCTGTGCACTCCAGAACAACGTCAACGCCCAGCTCGCCCCAAGGCAGCTCAGCAGCGTTTGCCTTTGCATAGATCTGAAGAGTCTTGCCGTCAACAGTGATGGTGTTAGCCTCATCATCAGCGGAAACAGTGTGAGTGTTCTCACCGATCTTGCCGCAGTAACCGCCCTGAGCAGTATCGAACTTCAGCAGGTTAGCCAGCATGGAGGGCTTAGTCAGGTCGTTGATAGCAACGATCTCATAACCCTCTGCACCGAACATCTGTCTGA
>CAMNMO010000074.1 GCA_946544695.1 uncultured Ruminococcus sp.
GGAACCTTCATCAGTCTCGTAAGACGTATCGTCGCTGAGTGATGTGTCGTCAGTCTCGGAAGAAGCGTCGTCCATCAGGGAAGATACCTCAGCCGCAGAAGAGATCTCGCTGCTGCTTTCGCTGTCGGGCTTTGAAGTCTCGGGTGCGGGTTCGGCTTTGCTTGCAGTCGTAGTCTCGGCGTGGCTTTCGGGCTTGCTTTCCTCCGCCTTGCTTTCCTCCGTCCGTGAGGGAGTATCTTCCTCTCTTTCGGAACTGCTGTCCTCCTCGTTTTCGGAACTGCTGTCCTTCTCACTTTCCGAACTGCTGTCCTCCTCAGTCTCGGAACTGCTGTCCTCCTCATTTTCCGAACTGTTTTTTGTCAGTTCGCTTTCCTGTATCTCGCTCTCGGTTTCCACCACAGACGCAGCGCTCCCGTCGGAAGAAACGTATGCCTCCTGTGATTCGCTTTTGGGCGGGTCTCCGCATGCCGCCAGACCTGCCGCCGCAGCTGTCAGTATGGCAGCTATCATTCTGGTCTTGTCAGATTTTTTCATCTTTTCATCTCCGTTAAGTATCAGTCATTTGTATTTTCCTGCGGGAACTTCATGCCCCATATCTCACGGCACCTGTCCATTATCCGCATTACCTGCATGGTGCCTGACTTGGGCACCAGCGGGCTTTCCTTAAAGCCGTTCGCAAGACACCTCTCAGCCTCACGTATCTCGTATTCGTAGCCGTTTATCTCAGGCGGGAACACCCTTTCCTCCACCGCATTGCTGTCAAGGTCATACAGTGTGCATTCAGCCGAACAGAAGAACCAGTCGCCCATTGTGATACTGCCCTTGTCGCCTGCGATTACTGCGTTGTTGCGGTTTTGTATCTCAAAGCCCGATGTGGTGGCTGCGAAAGTGCCGTCCTTGTATACCAGCGTTATCTCGTGGCTGAGATCGACGCCGTCCCTGCCGATGTGGGCATGTGTGATGATATCTTCGGGTTCGCCCAGCAGGGAAGTCACGAAGGTCAGCGGGTAAACGCCAAGATCAAGCAGTGCACCGCCGCCGCAGTCCGCCTTGAACAGCCTGTCGTCCTTATCGTAGGGGACGAAGTTGTTGAAATCCGCCTTGATATACTGCACCTTGCCTATACGCCCCTCATCGACCCACTGCTTGACTTTCAGGAAAGTGGGTCTGAATTTCATCCACATGGCTTCCATCAGCATAAGCCCTTTTTCCTCAGCCAGTGCGAACATCTCCTCAGCCATTTTACTGTTGAGCGCCAGCGATTTTTCGCACAGCACGTTCCTGCCGTTTTTAAGGCACAGCATGGTGTCATCATAATGTGCGCTCATGGGAGTGGCTATGTATACTATGTCTATGCTTTCGTCCTTAGCCAGTTCCTCATAGCTGCCGTAAGCCTTTTCAAAGCCGAATTCCTCAGCGAACTTTTCAGCCTTTTCAAGCGTTCTCGAAGCCACTGCCGCAGTCACCGAGTTTTCATTGCCCGCAAGTGCCTGTGCGAAAGTGCGTGCTATCCTGCCTGTGCCGATAATTCCCCAACGTGTCATTTCTTTTCTCCTTTCGGTCTGAATATACCTGATAAAATTATATCACACCCCAAAATAATTGTAAAGCAGACCCGAGACATTTAGCCGTCTTTCACAACTTGTCGGGCAGACTTTTATGCGCCTTACACAAAAAACGTTCGCCCGCTTTTGCAAGCAGACGAACGTTTTGCGGTGTATATTGTTTTGTGGTGAGTTTGCGATATGTTACTCCATGCCTTTGAGTACCTCTACCATATCTATCTTCTTTATACGCTTTGAGAACATGAAGCCCACAGCGATGGACACCAGCATAACGAATGCGCCTGCCAGCAGGTAGGTGGTGGGTGCGATGTAGCATGGCCAGTCCACCGAATCGCCGTTTGAATCCATCATTGCCTGGAGGGGTATCTGCCCCAGCGGCAGACCTAGTATGACGCCTATCACCGACAGCCAGAGGTTCTGGGTGGATATCAGACTGCGTATGGCAGAACTTTTAAAGCCCAGCACTTTCAGCGTTGCGAACTCCTTCTCCCTCTCGTTGAATGACAGGTTGCCCGAGTTGTACAGCACTATCACTATCATCAGCGCCGAGAAGAACACCATGAACCATACCAGCAGGTCCATGACCTCCATGTTCTTGTCAAAGGCTGCCATCAGGTCATCCATGTTGTGCACTGCCGAAACGCAGTCCCTGCTTTCAAGGTCGGAACAGTCCTTCTGCGATACCAGCATGGCAGGTCTGAACTCATAGCCGAGTTCTTCGTAGTCCTCACGCAGCATGGTTATGCCTGTTATGGAAGGGTGACGGGATATCATGCCTATCTCGTTCTCGTTCCAGCTGTTGTCGTCCTGAGTTTTCCAGTATACCTTGTCGCCCACCGAAAGCCCCAGTTTCCTTGCCTGTTTCATGGTCAGTGCCACTGTGCCTTCCCTGAGACTTGTAACGTCAAGTTCCTCATCGCTGAGACGGTAAAGGTCCTTGCCTTCGGTGACAGCCAGCTTTGCGCTGATTATGTCGTCCGAAACGGGGTGGTCGTCTGCCGCAATGGAAATGAGTGCCATGCTTACCAGTTCGCCGTCGTTTTCCTCGCTTATCTTTTCGGCTTCTTCGGGGGTGCAGCTGTCAGCGAACAGCACCTGATACTGATAGTTCTGAAGGTCGCTGAAATACCAGTTCCTGACGTAGTCAAGGGTGTCGTAAGCGCCCAGACCCAGATTCATCAGCATCATGCCGACGCAGGTACCGAACACGCCCATCACCGCACGCATCTTTGAACGGGAGATATCTCTCAGGTTGTATCTTGCATTGAAGTTCAGCTTGTTCCAGAAAGGCAGCTTCTCGAAGATGGTGGGCTTTGCGGTCTTTGCGGTCGCAGGGCGCAGCGCCTCAGAGGGGTGTATCTTCAATATCTGCTTGCAGCTGAGATATGCAGCCAGTGCACACACCAGTATTATCGCAGCAGCCAGCGTGGGGCTTTTGCAGTTCCAGCCCGATTCCCAGCCGGGCACGGGGTAGAATTCGCTGAACATGGATACCATCAGTCTGCCGAAGGTGAATATGCCCAGCACTATGCCCACAGCGCAGCCCAGTGCCGAAAGCACCAGACTGAAACTCATGTAGTGCGCCATTATCTTGCGGTTTTTCATGCCCAGTGCGTTAAGCGTGCCTATCTGCGTGCGCTGCTGCGCAACCATACGTTTCATGGTGGTCACTATGACCAGTATGGCGATGGCTAAGAACACGAACGAGAATATGTATGAAAAGCTGTCGTGCTGTGCCAGTTCGTCGGTAAGGCGGTTGTATCCATCGATGGACTTGCGGTCGCCTATGAAAGCGTAATTGCCGTCAAGGGCGTCCTCTATGCTGTCCTCCAGTTTAAGGGGGTCGCCGTCACAGGTGAATATCATCTCGTTATATACCCTCAGTTCTTCGGGCAGCACATTCTGCGAAAGGTAAACATAGCCTATATTGTGGAAGTCTGTGTCGGTATCGGTGGAAGCGCAGAGGAACTCTCTCTCGGGGATATTAACAAAGCCCTTTATCTCCTTCTCGATATCCTGACCCAGAACATGCACGGTGAACTTGTCACCCACTTTGAGGTCCCATGTTTTTGCGAAGCGGTCGAACAGCCACACGCCCTCAGTGTCATCGGGGTCGAAGTCCGCACCGCCCACATTTATGGGCTTTGTCACAGCGTCCTCATTCTGGAAATAGCACCAGATCTCGGCGGTGTTGTATTTTTCGTCCGCCTTGCCGAGAAATTCACCCCTCAGCTGAACATCGTCCACCTTGTTCACAGCCCTCAGCTTGTCGGCGCTGTCATCATCAACGCCTGCGCCGTATATCCAGCCGTCGGCAAAGTTTGAATCCTTCTCGAACTTCAGCCTCGCCTTTTCGCCGCCGACCACGTTAGCCTGAAATCCCGTGAAGCACCACATGGCAACAGTCGAAAGCAGGAATATGGAGAAGAACTGTGCAAAGTTCGCCTTGATATCCCTGAGCATTTTTTTCCAAAGCATACCATGCGCCCCCTTACCACTCTATCTCGTTTACCGAAAGGGGCTTGTCGTTTTTCTTTATCGACTTTATCTTGCCGTTGCGCATGTGTATGACCTTTGTGGCGCATTTTGCGATATCGGCGTTGTGTGTTACAAGTATAACGGTCCTGCCGTCCTTAGCGGAAAGGTCCTGCAAAAGTTCGATGACCAGCTTGCCTGTCTCCGAATCCAGCGCACCTGTGGGTTCATCGCCCAGTATGACACGGGGGTTCTTTGCCAGTGCCCTTGCTATGGATACACGCTGCTGCTGTCCGCCCGACATCTGCGTGGGGAACTTGTGTTTCTGGTCTGCAAGCCCCACCTTGTCAAGCATCTCATCGGGGTCAAGGGCATCTTTCTTGATATCCTTCACCAGTGCCACGTTCTCGAAGGCTGTCAGTCCGGGTATAAGGTTATAGAACTGGAAAATGAACCCGATGGTATCAGCCCTGTACTGTGACAGCTGCTTATCCTTGAACGAGGATATCTCCTGCCCGCTTACAATGACCTTGCCTTCGGTGGGTACGTCCATACCGCCCAGCATGTTCAGCACCGTTGACTTGCCTGCGCCCGACTGACCCAGTATCACCACGAACTCGCCCTCATCGATCGTGAAGCTTACGTGGTCTACGGCAGTCTGTGCGCCGTCGCCCTTGCCGAAAATTTTAACAACATCTTTGAATTCTACTATCGTCTTTCCCATACGATCTTCTCTCCTTACTTCTGTATATTGAAGTTTGTTATAACTAATCGCCGCTTGTAATGATAGCACACTTGTGCAGATCTTGCAATAGTTTCGGGCAAAGTCGGCACAAAAAGGCTGACTTGTGCACAGTTATCAGAACTTGCAGACTATCTGTGCCATAGTTTCGGCGGAACGTCTGTCGGGTTCATCTATCCACTGCACGGTGACTCTCCAGAATCCTGCAACTTTAAAAATAAACTCATAGTATTTTTCAGAATGCAGGACTGCATTCATAAGTTCATCGCTTACAGACATGCCACGATACTTGGTCTTCATAGCCACAGCCAGTATCATCTGCTCGAAATTATCAGCGATAAAGTGGAGGAGTTTCGCTTTTTTGAGTTTTCTCAGCAGGTCGATATTATCCTCCATCAGTTGAAAATAGCAGAGTGCCACATCATAGAACCCCAGCTGATAAGCTTCATTGCCAATGACATTATTGATACCTTTGGCAAGCTTGTCCATAAGGTCATCGGTGATAGCCCTGACGATATCGTCTTTGGTACTGAAATAGCGGTAGCAGGTGCGTCTGCCGACAAAAGCTGCGGCAGCGATATCGCTCATGGTGATATCATTATACTGCAACTCATCCAGCAGGTTGAGCAAAGTATTGCAGATGAGTGCAGGTGCGGGGTTATTATTCATGATACGGGACATCCTTTCATTGCGGCGGTTTGCTATAACTAACTATAAACATTATAACATCTGAACAGATATTCCGCAATAGCAAAACGCCACAAACCTGACACAGTTGAGCGAAAATATTTGGGACAATATAAATAATTTGGCGGGCTGCCCGCTGTGTTCTTTTGTAATGTTGGGGACGTTTGCTGCTTTTGCTTTTTATGCCGCTTCTGCCGCTGCCTGCACGTTTCGCCTGTCATCTGCATGAACATGCTGCCGTTGATGACATAGATGCTGTAAAACACGTAAGCATGTACGGTGACGATGACGGTCATCGGGGCGAACACGAACAGCGTATGAAAAAAACTGCCTAAAGCTTGATCCTGTGGCAGTTTTTATTCATTTGCTTTTTGCACGGAAATCAATTTTGACAAAACAAAGCTGTATTTTGTGTATTCTCCCATGCGTTCACGCATTTGCCGTACGGCGGGGGAGAATACACTCAACACCATATTTTACAGCCGTAATGCATGTTCAAACCTTTGTATTATGCAAAAATTGATTTCCGTGTGCTTTTTGTCATCACTATTGAAATGCTGCGAAAAATGTGCTATAATCTTATATGGATATCTATTGCGTTTCAGGTGGTGAGAGCGTTGAAAAAAAATACTAAAATGATCATGACTGTCGTCGTTTCTGTCGTCCTGCTGGTCACAGCTATGATAATGGAAATGGTGCTCGTCTTTCGTATCACTTCCGAACATGCCGTCGATGCAGGTACCAGCCGCCTCGTCGCTGTCAGGCGTGAACTCGAAGATACTATCAATGATGCCCGTGCCGATGTTATGAACCTTGCTCTCGGTGCTCAGCCTTTCCTCGATGACCGTACCGAGCTGGAAGGCTTTATCGCTGTGCGCAAAAAAGAACTTAAAGAGATGACAGATGAGGTCTGCTACAACGCTTATGCCGCAGGCAGTGACTGGTATATAATCCCCGATTTCGATGCTCCCCCCGATTACAATGTGACCGAACGCAGCTGGTATATCGGTGCAAGGCGCAGCAGAGGCAGCCCCTATGTCACCGACCCATACGTTGATGCCGCAACAGGTCATATATGCTACACCGTGTCCATGCTTCTGGAGGACGGCGAAACTGTGGTGGCACTGGATTATACTATGGACAAGATACGCAGGCATATCGACAGTATGTATGCCGAAGGCGAAAGGGAAGCTGTCATCGTAACGGGTCAGGGCATCATCGCAGGCTGTACCGACCCCGATAAGGTCGGTAAGGAACTGCTTGCCGAACTTCCCGAGTACGGCAGCGCTTTCTCGCTTGCCAAAAACAGCACCGAGCCTGTCAGCGTGAAAAGGCACGGTGAGAACCTGTTTGCGGTAAGGTCTGATTTCGGGTGGTACCTGATAGTCAGCGAGAACGACCTGTCGCTTTACAGGTCATCATTCACACCGCTGCTGGTAATGGCAGGCATCTCGCTGATAGTTTTTGCTGTGGTGCTTTATATGTACCTGACCACCGCAAGGGAAGCAAAGCGTGCTGAGGAGACCCTTGAGGGCAGCGAACAGTTCCTGAACGGCATAACCGCAGGCTTGCAGGAACCGCTGCACCGCATCATCGCAGGCGCAAGCCCCGAAAATGTCAGGAGCTCCACCGATTATGAGCTGGAGTTTGAGAATATCCGTGAAGCGGGCACAAAGCTCAATGAGATGATAGGCGAGATAGTTTCCTACAACCGCATAGTCAGGTCGGAGAAGAAGGACAAGGAAAAGAAGCGTTTCAGGGTCAGCAAGGCACCCCTTGCCATCGACAGGCACTTCAAGCGGCTGATACTGCTTGCGCTCATATCGGTGTTCATAATGAGCGTTTACGTGAATACCACTGCCACATTCCGTTTCGGCAAGGGGCAGATGAAGGAAGAACTTGGCAGCAGCACGGCACGCATGACGGAATGGTTCAGCTCGCAGAAGGGCATAATGGACATGTTTTGCAGCATGATATCCACCAAGCCCTCCATGCTGGACGATTACGAGGGCATGGTGAGATATCTTGATGACATAACCGTGCAGTACCCCGATATCTCGGCAAGCTATATAACTAATCCCGAATGGGAGCACACCGTTATAATGAACAGCGGCTGGGAGCCTGATGACGACTGGCATGTTGAGGACAGGGACTGGTACAAGCAGCTGGAAGCTTCCGAGAGCGGCTGGTGCATATCTGCGCCCTATTATGATGAGCAGACAGGGCTTTACTGCGTTACGATGGCAGAGCGGGTGTATGATGCACGCACAGGCAGCTATATAGGCAGTTTCGGCATGGATTTTTATATGGAGAAACTGGTGGACGTGCTGGACGGCAGCTACGGCGACAATGGCTACTGTTTCCTGACGGACGCTGAGGGCGGCATAATAAGCCACCCCTACGGCGGCTACCGCATGGCGGGCGAGAATATCACCAATGTGGCAGAACTGCCTTATGTTTCGGTCGAGCCGAACGGTGATGACATATCATTCATCAGGGATTATGACGGCAGGCTGAGGGCAGTCATGGCATCGCAGGTGGGCGATACGGGCTTCATGGTATACATGTCGAAGAATATCCTGAGCGTGTACAGCGGCGTGCTGCTCTACGGTCTGGTATGCCTGGCGATACTGCTTGTATGCACGGTGGCGGTGTACATGCTGATGAACAACCTGATAGCTTTGCAGGACGAAGCAAACCGCAAGCTTAAAGAATCAGCCGATGCAGCTATTGCCGCTGACGAAGCCAAAAGCAGTTTTCTGGCGCAGATGTCCCACGAGATACGCACGCCCATAAATGCAGTGCTCGGCATGAACGAGATGATACTGCGTGAGTGCACCGATGACGAGATAAAGGAATATGCGGTGAATATAAACAGTGCGGGCAAAACGCTGCTCTCGCTGATAAACAGCATACTGGATTTCTCCAAGATAGAGGACGGCAAGATGGAGATAATCCCTGTGGCTTACGACACGGCTTCGCTGATAAACGACCTGGTGACTTCGGTATCCGCAAGGGCTGCCGCAAAGGACCTTGCGCTGAACATCAAGGCGGACCCTTCGCTGCCTGTGAGACTGACGGGTGATGATGTGCGCATAAAGCAGGTCATATCCAACCTGCTGACAAATGCTGTAAAGTACACCGAAAAGGGCAGCGTTACCCTTACCGTAAGGGCTGAGGAGCGCACCGATGAGGATCTTCAGCTTTATGTTGAGGTGGCAGACACAGGTATAGGCATAAAGGAAGAGGATATCGACGCACTGTTCGAGTCGTTCAAAAGGCTGGATGAACGGCGCAACAGGAACATCGAGGGCACGGGACTGGGAATGTCCATAGTGACAAAGCTGCTGGAGATGATGGGCAGCGAGCTGCATGTGGAGAGCATCTACGGTGTGGGCAGCACATTCTGGTTCAGGCTGCCGCAGCGCATAGCCGACCCTCTGCCTATGGGCAGCTACGACCACAGGAGCCTCACTGTCCAAAAGAAGCACAGCAGGCATATCTACGCACCGGAAGCTAAGGTGCTGGTGGTAGATGACAACGAGATGAACATAAAGGTGGCAGTCAGCCTGATGAAGCTTTACGGCATAGTGCCCGAAACTGCCTCATCGGGTTACATGGCGCTTTCGATGATACGTGAGAAGCGCTATGATATCATTCTGCTTGACCACATGATGCCCGGCATGGACGGCATAGAGACGCTCATGCGCATAACTGAGGAGGGTATGCGTGATGTGGATACGGCTGTTATAGCCCTGACTGCCAACGCAATAGTCGGCGCAAGGGAAAGCTATATCGCAGCGGGCTTTGATGACTACCTGACAAAGCCTATCGAGAGCGCATTGCTGGAGAAGATGCTGAAAAAGTATCTGCCTAAGGAACTGGTCACAATGGTCAGGGAAGAACCCGCAAAGGCAGCAGCACAGCCTGCCGATGACAGCTTTGCGGTGGAAGAACTGGGGCGTATGTGCGAACTGTGCAGCGGGCTGAACCCTGTGATCGGGCTTGGCTACTGCATGGGTTCAAAGGAGTTCTACCTGGATACCATACAGGGATTTGTGGGGGCTGACAAGCGTGAAAAACTGCAAAAAGCCTTTGAGAAAGGTGACACGGATAATTTCCGCATAACGGTGCACAGCATCAAGAGCGCAGCGCTGACCATAGGCTTACAGCTGCTGAGTGAGCATGCTAAGGCGCTGGAATTTGCTGCCCGTGACGGCGATACTGACTTCATCAAGGCAAAGTACCCCGACTTTGCAAAGGAATACACCGACTGCATCGACGGACTGAAAGCTATTCTCGAAAGCCGATGAAGTTGTGGTCTGCGGCGATGTATGCACACTAAAAACTCCCCGACAGCGAGGGGCTTGCTGTCGGGGAGCCGTTTTTTATCAGCTGTTCTGAAGTATCCAGCTGCCCTGCGAATCAAGACCGTAGATGCCGCCTGTGGATATCACCCATGCAAGGCTGCCTGCTGCGAATACCCTGTCAGTCGTCTGTGCGGGCGAGGGAAGTTCCGCTGCGGTATCGACTGCCAGTTCAGCACGGCAGACCGCCTTGCCGTTGTCCATTGCCAGAAGCTGTTCTTTGATTATCACCATGTACATATCTCCTTTGTCGTGGTCTCGGGCAGAAAGGTCCCCTACGGAAAGACCCGCTGCCCCCTGTGATGAAAAACGTCTTTCACTATCAGGCGCTTTTGCCCGAAAGTTGCACGTTTTTGTACAACCTTTAATGAAATATGTCATTGTAAAAACAAAAACCGTATGTCTGCACAATATATGGGCGAAAACTGTGTGCACTATGCCTGACTGTTCAGCCCGAAACTCACCGACAGCGCCGAATCAACAGCGTTCATCGAGCCTTTGTCAAGCTGCCCCATCTTCTCACGCAGCCTGCGCTTGTCAAGGGTGCGTATCTGTTCAAGCAGCACCACCGAATCCCTTGAAAGCCCGCAGCCTGTCCCCACCGAGATGTGCGTGGGCAGCTTTGCTTTATCCTGCCTGCTGGTTATGGCAGCGGCTATCACTGTGGGAGAATGGCGGTTGCCTATATCGTTCTGCACTATCAGCACGGGTCTCAGCCCGCCCTGTTCAGACCCCACA
>CAMNMO010000075.1 GCA_946544695.1 uncultured Ruminococcus sp.
CATTCAAGATAGGAGGATAAACATGACACTTTACGAAATATCGGACGGTTTTCGTGCGCTGTACGATCAGCTGGACGACATGATCGAGGACGAAGAACTGACAGATGAACAGCGTGAGGATATGCAGCAGGCATGGTTCGACACCCTTGAGGGCATTGAAGCCGAGTTCGAGGAAAAGGCTGAGAATGTGGCTTGCTTCATCAAGGTGCTGAAAGGCGAGGTCGATATGATGGCGGCAGAAGAAAAGGTGCTTGCCGCCAGACGCAGGAGCAGAGAAAAGCGCATCGAGAGCCTAAAAAACTATCTTCTGGGCAGAATGGACGCTGTACACCTGAAAAAGATAGACCGCCCGAAAGCAAGGATATCCACAAGGAACAATGCGGAGAGCGTGGCGATAGATGACCCGATGGGCTTCATATTGTGGGCGCAGGAACACAATGACAGCCTGCTGAGGTACAAAGAACCCGAGATCAACAAGATCGAGGTCAAACAGGCTTTGCAGGAGGGCGGCTGTCTCCCGCACTGCCATTTGCAGAGAACACGTTCGGTGATAATAAAGTGAGAGGTGAAACAAAATGGTAGAATTTTCAGCAGTCACAAGGGCAAAGTCAAAGGCGAGAATAGCACTGATAGGTCCTTCGGGAGCAGGTAAGACACTCTCTGCGCTGTATCTTGCATACGGCATTACAGGCGATTGGAGCAAGATAGCTCTGATAGATACCGAACATGAACGTGGACGTTTCTATGCTGAACGTTCAGATCTTGATACCGGAGCATTTCTCTATGCACCTCTGACACCGCCTTACACAGCTGACAGATATATCGACTATGTTCAGTCGGCGGCAAAAGCGGTGGGCGAAGATGGTGTGGTGATCGTAGACAGCTTCTCCCATGCGTGGGACAACGAGGGCGGTGTACTGGATTTCAAGTCGCAGGTAGCCCAGAGGACAGGCAAAAACGAGTATACTGCATGGGACGAAGCAGGCAAAGTGCAGAACAAGCTGGTAAACAGCCTGCTTTCGGTAAACTGCCACACTATAATAACCATGCGCACCAAAATGGCTTATGCGATGGAACTTAACGACAAAGGCAAGAATGTGCCCGTCAAGATAGGGCTTGCACCTGTACAGAGAGAGAATACCGAGTACGAATTTGACATCTGCTTGCAGATAAACCGTGAGCATATAGCCGCTGCATCTAAGGACACTACTTTTCTTGACAAGTGGTCAGGGGTCATCACTCCCGAACTCGGCAAACAGCTGAGAGAATTTCTCGAACAGGGTGAAGAACTCCCTCGCTGTGCAGACTGCGGAAGCACGATAATGTCCGACGGCAAGCGCACCGTACAGCAGATAATCGAGGGCAGTAAGAAAGCTTACGGCAGACAGCTTTGTATGAAGTGCGTTAAGAAGAAAGTTAAGGAGGCAAAGAATGCCAAGTCTGAGACCGTATCAGAATGACCTTGTTGAGAAAGTCCGTCAGGCGTGGCGGCAGGGTGCAAGGGCGCCATGCATCGTCCTGCCCTGCGGCGGCGGGAAATCCTGCATAGTGGCTGAAATGGCAAGGCGCACGACCTTCGGGGGCAAGCGGGTATTATTTCTTGTACATCGGCGGGAACTGGTGGAGCAGATAGTGCATACCTTCCGCAGATGGGGCGTGCTGATGGACTTATGCGATGTGATGATGGTGCAGACAGCCACCCGCCGCCTGCACAAGCTGAAAAAGCCCGCACTTATCATCACCGATGAGAACCACCACAGCCTTGCTCAGACTTACAGGCGCATATACGACTACTTCGCCGCAGTGCCGAGAGTGGGTGTTACAGCAACGCCTGTCCGCCTGAACGGTGACGGTCTGGGCGACGTGAACGACAGGCTGATAGTCGGGGTGACGGCTAAGTGGCTGATAGAAAACGGCTGTCTTGCGCCTTATGACTACTACGCACCCGATGTGGCAGATCTGACAGGTCTGCACACACAGCGGGGTGAGTATGTGGCGGCAGACATCGAAAAAGCCATGATAAAGAACACCGTTTTCGGGGACGTGATAAAGTACTACCGACAGTTTGCGGCGGGCAAAAAGGCGGTCTGCTACTGCGCAAGCATAAAGCATTCGCAGGCAACGGCAGACACTTTCAGCGCAAACGGCATACCTGCCGCCCACATAGACGGCACGACCCCGAAAGCAGAGCGTGACCGTATCATAGCGGATTTCCGCAGGGGCAAGGTGCAAGTACTTTGCAACGTTGACCTCATCAGCGAGGGCTTTGATGTACCCGACTGCGAGTGTGCCATACTCCTGCGCCCCACCAAGAGCCTGACACTGTACATTCAGCAGAGCATGAGGTGTATGCGTTATCGGGCAGGCAAGCGGGCAGTCATAATCGACCATGTGGGCAACTACGCAAGGCACGGTATGCCCGATGATGACCGTGAGTGGACGCTCGACAAAAAGCCGAAACAGCAGAAAAAACAGCAGGCAGAGCAAAAACCTGTGCGCCAGTGCCCCGAATGTTTCTTTACTTTCGGGATAACTCCCGGTCAGCGGGTGACGCACTGCCCTCACTGCGGGTATGTGTTCCCCGTCAAGGAGCGTGAGCTTGAAACGGACAACAGCGTGGGGCTTGTCAAGGTGGAGGGCTTCAAACTGGACTTATCTTCGCCCAACGACTGCACCACATATCCCGAGCTGCTGGAGTATGCTAAGGCTCACGGCTACAAAGCGGGCTGGGCTTATTATCAGGCTAAGCGGAGAGGGCTGATAGCATGACAGAAGAACACAGGATACAGAATGAGATACGCATAGCGGTATCGGATAAGTGCGTGATATTCCGCACGAATGCAGGTGACTTCTGGCAGGGAGATATTGTATATTCAAGAGAATTCAAACAGAACGTACTAATAAACCTTCGCCGTGTAGAAGGTCTGCCTGACGGATATTCAGATCTTTCGGGTGTGAGGGTATCAGACGGTAAAGCAGTTTTTATCGAAGTCAAGACCGCTAAGGGCAGGGCTTCGGACAAACAGAAGAAGTTCATAAAACGTATGCGTGAATGCGGTGCTGTGGCGGGTATCTGCCGCAGTGCAGAGGACGCAGTGAAACTAATAACGGAGGGCTAAACATCATGGGATTTAAGAACGATTTTTCACAGGCTGATAACGGCAATATCAAACCCGAGGGCGATTATGAGTGCATCATAACCGCTGTCGAGGAAAAGACAAACAAAAACGGCAAGACCAAGCTGGGTGTGCAGATGGTCATACGCAACGATGTACAGGGACAGAAGTACGGCAACGCCATGCTGTTCTACGACATCTGGAAGCGCAGAGAGCCCACGCAGATGGATATGCAGGTGGGCGGCTATGGTTTTTCGCAGGTGATGAGTCTTGGCAAGGCGGCGGGTCTGCCTGACGGCAAGGACTATGCAAATCTTAAAGAATACTGCGAGGACCTGCTGAACAGGTGCGTCATCGCACATCTCGAACATGAGGACTATAACGGCAGTACGCAGGAAAGGGTCAGGTGGCTGAACCCCACCAGACACCCCGAATGCAAACACGTTTTCAAGAAAAAGGACGGCACGAACTACGGCGGACAGACCTTCGCTGTGCCTAAGCAGAATGAGAGCTTTGCACAGCAGTCTGCACCTGCGGGTCTCGGTGACCTGTCCGACTTTGAGGACGTGCTGAGCGATGACGGTGTTCCGTTTTAATGCACAAAAAATCATGCAGCAGAACTGTATAAAGATATGATTTTTGTTTTTACTGAGACTAATTTCATTAAAAGTTGCATAAAAACGTGCAACTTTCGGGCGGTAGAACGCTGATGGTAGAAAGACTCTTTCAATTCATAATTGAAAAACTGAGTAAGCACATACACAACCCCGAAAGCATGCCAAAGAGCGAGGAGCTTTTGTGCCTTTAAAGTTTTTTTGTGCCCGTAGGGAGGTACGACCGAAGGGTGCAAAAAAATCTTTAAGTTTCTCAGGCACAAAAGTCTGAGCGTGGGGGTATGGGGGCTTCGCCCCCATTTAAAATCAGAAAGGGGAAATGTTTTATGAACAATAATACTTATCAGGCGATACCGCAGGAACTTCGCTGCCTGCCCAACTGGGTCTGCTGGCAGGCGGTACAGGACGAACGCTCGCACTCGGGTGTGAGCAAAAGACCCATTGACCCTAAGACCGGTAATTTCGCAAAGTCGAACGACCCGTCTACATGGGCGGATCTTGACACCGCAGTGCAGGCGGCGCAGAAATGGTCGGGCATAGGCTTCATGTTCAGCGGCAGCGGGTGCTTCGGTGTGGATCTGGACGACATCGCAGAAGAACTGCAAAGCTACCGTGACGGCAGCGGGGGCATAGTCACCGAGTTTGTAAATGCTTTGCAAAGCTATGCGGAAGTCAGCCAGTCTGGGACAGGCATACATATCATCTGCAAGGGCAGCCTGCCGAAAGGCGGGCGCAGGCGGGGCAAGGTGGAGATGTACGACAGCGGCAGATTTTTCGTGATGACAGGTCAGCCCATAAGCGAGTATGCCGAAGTGGCGGAATGCAGTGAGCGCATTCGCCCGCTGCATGAAAAGTACATCGGCGGCGGCAAAGAACCGACTGCCGGTATCAGGCAGACAACCGCACTTCCGCAGACCGCAGACGAGATCCTCAGAGCGGCGGCAAACTCAAAGAACGGTGCTAAGTTCAAGGCGCTCTATTCGGGAGATATCTCGGGCTATTCATCACAGTCTGAGGCTGACATGGCGCTGTGCAATATGCTGGCGTTCTGGACAGGCTGTGACGCTCAGAAGATGGACGCCATGTTCCGTGCATCGGGGCTTATGCGGGAAAAGTGGGACAGAAAGCAGTCGGGCAGTACCTACGGCGCACTGACGGTGCAGAAAGCCATAGCAGGCTGCACTGAGGTCTATCGTGGTACAAAAACAGACTTCCGTGCCAATATAGGCGGGCAGAACAGCCCGCTCATCAGCGTGGGCGAACCCGAGCGGGCAGAAAAGCAAAGGCTGTACAGCTTCGATGATACAGGCAACGCACAGCGTTTCTGTGACCTGTTCGGGGACAAGGTAAGGTACAGCTACACCGACAAGCGCTGGCTCTACTACGACGGACGCAAGTGGTGTACGGACATGACAGGCACTATCGGCAGACTGGCTGACAAGTCGGTGGAGGCTATGGCGGCAGAAGCTCAGGCGTATGCCGAGATAGATGCGGCTGAGGGCGGCGATATGACAGAGAAATTCCAGAAGCATATCAAGGCGAGCAGGTCGAACAGGTCAAAGAAGGCAATGCTCAGCGAAGCCATGCACTATATGCCCATAATGCCCTCCCAGATGGACAGGCACAAGGGACACATCAACACCCCTGCGGGAGTGATAGAGCTGAAAACAGGCAGGATAATCGAGCATTCACCCGAACACTATTTTTCAAAGCTGACAAACGCAGAATACGACCTGCACGCAGAATGCCCGCTGTGGCTGAAATTTCTGGAGGACATATTTGCAGGCGACAAGGACCTTATCAGGTATGTGCAGAAGGCTGTGGGCTACTCGCTCAGCGGTTCTACCGCCGAGCAGTGTATGTTCTTTCTGCTGGGTTCGGGGCGCAACGGCAAGTCAACTTTCATTGAGGTCATACGGGATATTTTCGGAGATTACGCCAGCAACATACAGCCCGAGTCCATAATGGTCAGGCGTTCGGGCGGTTCGGCTATAAACTCAGATATAGCGAGGTTAAAAGGAGCAAGGCTCGTCACCTGCTCAGAGCCCAACGAGGGCGCAAGGCTCAACGAGGGTCTGATAAAACAGCTGACAGGCGGCGACCCTGTGACGGCACGTAAGCTGTACGGTGAGGAGTTTGAGTTCCAGCCCGAATTCAAGCTGTGGGTCAGCACCAACCACAAGCCTATCATCAGGGGCACGGATATAGGCGTGTGGCGGCGTATACACCTGATACCCTTCAACGTGCAGATACCCGAAAGCAAGGTAGACCGTCAGCTGAAATACAAGCTGGAGGGCGAACTGACAGGCATATTCCGCTGGGCGGTGGACGGCTGTCTGCTGTACCGCAAAGAGGGTCTGCGCATGCCGAAGATAATGCAGGACAGCGTAAAGGAATACCACCGTGAAATGGACGTGCTTTCGGCGTTCATCGAGGACTGCTGTACCGAAGGCAAGGGTCTGAGCGTGCAGTCAAGCCAGCTCTACGCCGCATATTTAAAGTGGGCAGAGCAGGGTAAGGAGTACACCATGAGTGCAACGAAATTTTCTATGGAGATCGCAAAGCGCTATGAAAAGGTCAAGCTGAGAAGCGGCATTCACTTTAACGGACTTGCACTGCTGCGAGGGTAGGGCTGTGCAGGGTTGTGCAGGGTTTGCAGGGTTTTTATATTCCTTTCACATGAGAAAATAAATAAATATATATAAAGAAGTGTTGCAAAACGCCTTCAACCCTGCACAACCCTGCACAAGCGCCTGTTTATGCACTTTGCGATACTTCCGAAAGGGGGAACATGATATGAGCAGAGTAAACTATCCCGATGTGATAGTCAGGATACCGTTCGATGACCCGCAGTTCTTTGCCGAATGCGAGGATATGGCGATAGACGGCGCTCTCGACTACGATAAATACCCGCCCGAAGAGTACAAGTATTTTTCCGGACTTGCGAAGCTGGGCTACATGAACCGCCACAAGGGGTGGTCAAAGGAGATATGCGAACAAAAACAGCGGGAACTCAGGCAGGACTACGATGCCGACCGTGACAGGCGGGAGTTCTTCGGGAACATCTCACGGCAGATGCAGGAGAATATCAGGCGGGGTCAGGAACTTAAATGGCAGATAAATGCCGAGCATGACCCGCTAAAGAAACTAGCCCTCGCCTTAGAGTGCATAGGCTGCATGACAGGCGATGAGGGATTTGCAGGGAGGAACAGCGATGAAAAGTAAAGATCGCCCTCGCCGTCAGCAGAAGAAACGCAAGAACGAGTACAAAAAGACTCCGAGAGGGCGGAAGTTCAATCCGTGGATTTACAAGTACTTCGATGTTAAGGCTGATCTCAGGGAGGATAAAGATGATAAACTATGATTTCGTAAAATATGAGAATAACAAGAGTGACGAATATATTCGGCTTGATACAACGATCATAGGCATAGATGATTTGATAGCAAAAGCATCTACTGCCGAAGAAGCAAATGCGTTGTTTAAGGCAAAAGACGTAATATATAGCCAGCAACAAACCGAACAGAAAGTACTTGACGAAGCCGGACATGCTGACGAACTGCGCCAGCTTCTGCGGGAAGTCCTGCCGATACTGCGAGCGGCGTTCTTCGCAAACCATGTGCAGAGCAAGAAAGCCGATGAGCTGTATGATAAAATCAAAAAGGCGGTGAGAGAGTGAAAAAAGGCATTGAAACATATTCCGATTATGATGATGCGCAGGTGCGCTGGAAACTTTGCATCAGAAAGGCGAGGGGGAAATTCACCCTTGACGAGATAGTTGAAGCGGCTCGTGAGTGGGAAGAGGACATTTATGCGCTGGTGCTGAAATGTCTTGACGGTGAATGGGAGGAAACTCAGGGCGACTATGTTGAGCTGTACAGGCTGTCAGATATGGAGAGAAACGGCGGCTCATGGGTGCGGCGGGGCGATGAATATTTTTGCTCTCACTGCGGCAGGAAGAACATCAGAACGCCGTTCTGCCCGAACTGCGGCTATAAGATGGGAGGGTAAGAGATATGAGCAAGTCACACTACAACGTCAAGAACCTTGACGCAGGGCAGTTAGAGCTGATGTGGAACTTCCTGCGAATGGGCTATCAGAAAGCCAATGTGCCCGCACTGAAAGACCTGTGCGGTCAGCTCAGGCAGGCGATGATACAAAAGACCGCAGGTCAGAGAGACGATGACCCCGAGTACTACACGAAGTTCGAGGATATAGGCACTATCATCAACAGCATAGTCATCGAGACAATGGCGCTGTATCTCTCGGGAGAGCTGGACAAGCTGGAGGCAAACTATGAATGAGTATTACCACTGGTACAAGGCACATGGCATTTGTACCGGGTGCTTCAAAGAAAAGGCTGCGCATGGCAAGACAAAGTGCCTTGTGTGCCTGAGCATAGACGCCGAGAAAAAACAGAGGATAAGGGATTCATACACTCCCGAACAGCGCAAAGCTGTCAGCGTACAGCGGGGCGTGCGTGCAAAGCTGGTGCAGGACGAGCGCAGATCGCAGGGGCTTTGCCCGTACTGCGGCAGGAAAGTCAGATCAGACCAAAAGCAGTGCGATTTTTGCAGGGCGAGAAAAAGGAACAACGCAGAAAGGTACAGAAGAAAACACGGCGTTGTCCCAAAGCAGATCATGTACGAAGATGAAACCGTATGCTCGACTTGCGGCAGACCGGTGAAAACAGGTTTCAAGCTGTGCGAAAGTTGTTATCAGCACTGCATAGAGATTGGACGGACAGGCAGGGCAAACCGCAAGACACATTATTGGGAAAAAGACAACCGGATCATATTCTTAGGAGGTGGACAATGACAAATCGTGAAAAGTACATCACAAAGCGTAATGAGTATGATTTGATGGTTACAATATCAAGAGTGGTTTGCCCGATATGGGTTATTACAGGGAAAGAACCAAAAGAATGGAATATTTGCCCTCATGCTGCCAATGATTGGTATGAATGGAAAGATGGTAAGTGCGATGAATGTATACAAAAATTCTTGAACGAGGAGGCGATAGAGTGACGACAAAAGACTATCTCAGGCAGGTGCAGCTGAGGGACGAGCGTCTGAAACTGGAGCGTGAAAAGCTGGAGCGCCTGCGGGCGGCGGTGGAATATCGGTCGCCTGCCTTTGAGGGCGGGGGCTGCCGCAGTCTTGACAGGAGCGAGATCATCGACAGGCTTGCAGACAGAGAGTACCGCTACGAACAGATGGCGGCGGAGTACATAGCGTTTTACGACGAAGTCAACGAGCGTATCGGGCAGATAGGCGACAGCGTGCTGAGTGAGGTGCTGGAAAGGCGGTATCTGCTGTATCAGAAGTGGGAGGATATCGCAGCTGCGATGAACTACACTGTTCGCCACATAACCCGCCTGCACGGCGAGGCTCTGAAAAAGATGTCCTTGAATGTCCATATATAGACGTGCTATACTTATACTAGCCCGATAGGGCACAGCGGTCATCTTGCTATCTGCATAGCAAATGGCAATGGGGCAGAAGCCCCATACGGGAAGTCAGAGGTAAGCCGCACCGCACACGGCGAGGGAGTGTAAGTCTCCCGCTTCCCCTTTGTGTTTTCATTCAATCATTTTAGTATCTCCTTCGCAGGGCGCTCGGCAGTAGTCGGGCGCTTTTGCGTGGGTCCTAACGCCGGACGGGCGGATACGTTACGGACTATGCTGAGGGGCGCGGTTTTGCTTCTCGGTATCCTTTGGAACAGATGAAACAGTTTAAAAACGGAGGAATATTCATGACGATAGTAGAAGCATTAAAAGCCCTGTATACTGCGATGGGCGGGGCTGAGGACACATCTGCCGTGCAGACGATAGCTGGTATGCTGAACATGATCGCCGACATTTACGAGGGCGAGCACGCCGATACGATAGCAGAAGCCATAGCAAACATAGCAGAGGTCTACGAGGGCGGCGAACCTGCACAGCCTGTGCTGCAGGACAAGACAGTAACGCCGACCACATCTCAGCAGACCATTACTGCCGATGAGGGCAAGGACGGTCTCGGAACAGTGACAGTGAACGCTGTAACTGCGGCGATAGATGAGAACATCACAGCCGCAAATATCAAGTCAGGCGTGACTATCCTCGGTGTCGAGGGTACTTACACGGGCGGATGAAGCGCTTCCGGAGGCTGATATGACACCAAAATTCATTTGTAACGACTGCTTTATGTCGTTTGCCATCAAGATAAATGTCACCCGCAAGAAGACCCGCAAGGGCGTGCGCGAACAGTGGACGTTTGATTGCCCGTTCTGCGGCAGAAAGTACAAGGCGTTTGACAGCAGGCTCGCGGCGGAAGAAGACAGCAAGGCAAGGACACTTGCAACAGAGATGATAGGTGATCTTCATGCTGAGTAAACCCTGCCCGAAGTGCGGCAGGCTCTACCCCTACGGCAAGCCGTACTGCCCCGAGTGTATGCCGAAGTACGAGGCGGACAAGCTCAGGTACAAGGCGGAGAACATGAAGCGGTATGATGCCAAGCGCAGGAACGAACGCGAGACGAAGTTCTACAAGTCCAAGCGCTGGCAGAAGCTTGCCGATGCAACCTTGAGGGCAAGAGGATACAAGTGCGAGCGGTGCGGCGAATATGCGACACAGGTGCATCACAAGGTCGAGATACAGACCGATGAGGGCTGGCACAGGCGGTTTGACCCGAGCAACCTCGAACTTCTCTGCCTGAAATGCCACAACGCCGAGCATGGGCGGTTCCAAAAATCCTCTCGGGGCTGACCTCGGGGGTGGTTTAAAAAGTTTATATCTTTTGTCGGGAGACCGGTGCAAGGGAGGGCTTTGCGCAAAAAAGTCCCTTTTTGAGTTT
>CAMNMO010000076.1 GCA_946544695.1 uncultured Ruminococcus sp.
ATCAGCCCCATGTCGGCTTGGTGCTGACACGGGGCTGTTTTGGGGAAATGTTATGAAAAAGCTCAGTTATCTTTTTTGTCGGCGGAGATGGGTGCAGCCTCGAATATGAACTTGACTTCGCCGACGGTGTCTTTAGCCTTGCCAGAGAAATTGTCGTAAGCACGGCTTGCTTCCCTGAGTGCGTCAAGTCTGTCAAGCAGGGGAGTGATATCATCGTTATATGCGTTTATCAGCTTGTCGATGCCTTCCTTGCGGAATTTCTTCATGCCGTCATCAAGTTCCTTTGCGCCGTCCTCCAGCTTTTTGGTGCCGTCTTTGAGTGTGACGGTGCCGTCACGGAGAGTGTTGATGCCCGCACTGAGTGTGCCGCTGCCGTCAGAAAGCTGCGATGCGCCCTCATAAAGCTGTTCGCTGCCTGTTGAAACGCTGTATGTGCCTTCTTTCAGCGACTGTCCGCCCTGCCACAGCTGAACAAGACCGCCGTCCAGTTCGACAGCACCTTCGCTTAGCTGACCAATGCCGTCCTGAAGTGCGCCCATACCGCTGTCAAGGTCTGATGCGCCTGTGTGTGCTGTGGTTATGCCCTCAGAGAGAGTGTGTGCGCCTGTTGCCAGCGAAGCCGCACCGTCAGCCACCTGCTGACTGCCGTCTGCCAGCTTGCCTGCACCGCTGACCAGTTCAACTATGCTGCCTGCCAGTGTGCCTGTGCCGCCTTTAAGGGTCGTGCCGCCCTTGACCAGTTCGTCAAGACCTTTATCAAGGGTCGTGGTGCCGTCTGAAAGCTTTGTCATGCCGTCCTGAAGTGCAGCTGCACCGTCTTTCAGTGTGACTGCGCCGTCGCTTGCTGAGTGTATGCCCTTTGCAAGATCCTCAGCGCCTGTGTTTACATCGCCTGCGCCTGCTGCCAGTGCGTTTACGCCGTCAGCCAGACTGCCTGCGCCCGTATCAAGTGCGGTGATGCCGTTGAACAGAGTAACTGCGCCTGTTTTGAGCTTTGCAGAACCGTCTGCCAGCTGACCAAGACCGTCATTCAGTGCCTTAGCACCTGTGTCGGCTTCGGTTATGCCGCTTTTCAGTTCGCCTGCGCCCTTGTCGATATCCTTAGCACCTGCGGAAGCGGTGGAAAGTCCCTCGGACAGACTGCCTGTGCCCTTGCTGAGTTCATTTGCGCCTGTGAGAAGTTCATTGCTGCCCGATTTGAGACCTGCTGCGCCTGTTGATACCTGTGCAGCACCCGCTGCCAGTGTTACTGAATTTGAATAGAGCGTACCTGCGCCGTCAGACAATGCTTTGCCGCCCTCATCGAGAGTTGCAAGACCGTCATCGAGGGACTGTGCGCCTTCTGTCAGTGCGGCTGCGCCTGTTTGCAGCTGACTGATGCCGTCGGTGAGCGCAGTTGTGTCGGCGCTTATCTGTGAAGACCCGTCTGCCAGACCTGCTGCTATCTGTTCCTGAGATGCTATCGTTGTCTGCAAAGTGCCTATCATCACAGCTATATCCTCTGAGGGGTTCGCAGCGTATATCTGCTGCAAGCCTTCAAGTACCTGTCTGTTGTATTCGATGGTCTGGTAAAGTCCGCCCGAAGCCTCACTCATCGAGGAAGAAACAGTGCCCAGCTTGTCGGGGATATCCGCTGCGCCTGCTGCAAGGCTGTCGATGCCTGCGGCAAGTCCCTGTGCACCTGCCAGCACCTTCGATGAACCTTCCTTAGCTGAGGTTATGCCTGCGGACAGCTGACCTGCGGATTCGGAAAGTGTGCCTGCACCTGCCGACAGCTGCGATGAACCCGATGCCACGCTTGATGCACCGCTGCTGAGGGTAGCTGCGCCGTCAGCCAGTGACTTTGTATCCTGTGCCACCTTTTCTGCGCCTGCGTGTACATCGGTCGCACCCTTGTCAGCAGTGCTGATGCCTGTTGAAAGCTGTTCAGTGCCTGTTTTGAGGGCTGCTGCACCGTCTTTGAGTGCACCTGTGCCGTCTGCCAGCTTTTTGGAACCTTCCTTTGCGGACTTCAGACCGTCGTCCAGTGTCTTAGCGCCGTCTTTGAGGGTCTTGCCGCCCGCCTTCAGTTTGTCTGCGCCGTCTTTAAGGTCGGAAGCGCCTGTTGCTGCGGTGTCAGCACCGTCCTTGAGTGTCTTTGTGCCTTCGCTGAGTTTTGCTGCACCATCGTCTGCCGCAGCAAGTCCGTCAGCAAGGGTCTCGCTGCCCGTTGTCAGTGCGGCAGCGCCTTCGTTAGCCTGTATGAAGCCCTCTGTCAGTGCGGAAGAACCCTTCTTTGCCGATTTGATGCCGTCAAGCAGCTTCTGTGCGCCGTCATCGAGAGTTTTTGTGCCTTCGGTAAGCTTGTCGGAACTGCCTGTCAGCGTGCCTATGCCGTCATTCAGTTCGCCTGCGCCCTTTGAAAGTGCTGCTGCGCCGTCGTCCAGCTTTTTAGCACCGTCATCTGCATCACCGAGACCGCTTGCCAGCTGTGAGGTGCCGTCTTTCAGCTTGTCAGCGCCGTCTGTCACCTGTGTAAAACCGTCTGTCAGCTTGCCGGAACCTTCCTTTGCCTTGCCCAGACCGTCAGCCAGTTCACCTGCGCCGCTGTCGAGGGTCTTGCTGCCGTCAGCCAGTGTTTTTGCGCCGTCTGTCAGTTTCTTTGCGCCGTCGTCCAGCTCCTTGCCGCCGTCTGCCAGCTTGTCGGCGCCGTCTTTGAGATCGCCTGCGCCATCGTCCAGTTCCTTTGTGCCGTCATAAAGCTGTGCAGTGCCGTCAGAAAGCTTATCGACTGCGTCAGCCAGGTCGCCCAGCTTGTCTTCGAGTTCATCAAGCCCGTCGATGCCGTCGAAGTCCACATCGTTGAAGAAGCTGTTCGTGCCTGCGGTGAAAACTGTTTTCAGCTCAAAACCTGTCACATCGGCTGTGAACTCGAAATGGTCGGGTATGTCGATGTCGTCCTTGTCAGCTATGCCGAGACTTTCTTTAAGACCCGGCAGCGCATAGCCGATGACAGCCTGTCTGTCGCCGTCTGATACGACCTTGCCGTTGGTGACTTCTATGTTCTTGAACTTTTGACCGTCAAGCAGCACGCCTGTCGCCATCATGAAGGGTGTGTAGATATCCTCGTTCTTGCCGTTTATCTTGACGGAAGTCTTTGACTTGTTGATATAGTCGTACCTCACGGTGACCTTGCCGCTTTTGCCTGCCAGTTCTTCGGGGGTGACAGTCTTGCCGTCCAGCTTGTAGGTGACTTTCATCTCGATAGGCAGTGCGGCATCGGTGTAGCCCTTGTAGTAGATATCCTCGCCCTTAGCGTCCCAGCTCATGTTTTCTGCCGAACCGTTGTAGCCGTCATCGGTCTTTACGTTCTCTATCTGCGAGAGTATTGAAGCATCAAGCAGCTGATCGGAGCCTGTGGGGTTTACCAGATGATCGCTGACTATTGTCTTGGTGGGCACGCCGTTTGCGTCTGTCAGCACATATACGGTCTCCTCCTTGCGGGGGGTGTCCGAAGATGCCTTCTTGTCGGCTGTGTCAGACTTCTTATTGCGCTTTTTCAGTTCAGCAGGCTTGTAGTTGTCAGCCTTTGAGTCAGCCTTTGAGTCAGCCTGCTTTGTTTCTTCCTTGTTTGCCACTGCGTAAAGTCCTGTTGAACCTGCTGCCATCAGAACAGCCAGCACGCCTGCTAAAAACTTTGAATACTTTTTCATGTTGATCTTCCCCTTATCTATTGCATATTATACTTTTGTTATGATTCAGCTGTGTGCGGCAGCTGCTTTGAATGCCTTTTCACGGCGGGCGGTGTCCTTCATGCCGATGGTGCTGTTGATTATCACCTTATCGAACAGCAGCAGCATCGAGGGCAGTGCACATATTACCGTTACCATAGATATCAGCGCACCTCTTGACATCAGTGTGCAAAGCTGTGATATCATATCCACGCTGGAATATACGCCCACACCGAAGGTCGATGCGAAGAAGCCCAGTGCGCTTACCATGATGGATTTCATGGAGGTAGCCAGCGCTATGGTGACAGCTTCTGTCTTGTCCTTGCCGTCGATGCGTTCCTGCTTGTAGCGTGTGGTCATCAGTATGGCGTAATCAACTGTTGCGCCAAGCTGTATGGTGCCTATTACCACCGATGCGATAAAGGGTATGGTGGTGTGGGTGAAGCAGGGGATCGCCATGTTAACGGTTATGGCAAATTCGATGACTGCCACAAGTATGACAGGCAGCGAGAACGACCTGAGTGCTATCAGGATTATGATGAAGATAGCTGCGATGGAAACTGTGTTGACCACAGCGAAGTCACGGTCGGTTATGCTTATCAGGTCCTTTGTGGCTGCGGCTTCACCGATGACCATGCCGTTGTCGTCATATTTCTTGAGTATCTCTATCAGCTTATCCACCTGTTCGTTTACTTCGGGTGAAGCCACCTTGTAGTCCGAACCCACCAGCATCATCTGCCAGTCGCCCTCTTTGAGTATGCCGCTTACCGATTCGGGAATGACTTCCTCGGGGATAGATGAACCTATCAGCGTATCGAAAGCCATCGTCATGGAAACGCCGTCTACATCGTCCATCTCGTCCATCATTTTAACTACGTCCTTGCGGGGCATATCCGAACGGCACATAACTATGTGGGTGGAGGATATATCGAATTCCTCTTTCAGCTTGGCATTTGCGATGACGCTGTTGAGGTCCTCGGGGAGAGTGTCTGTCAGGTTGTAGTAGACAGCTGTGTGGGTCTGTCCGTAAACGCCGGGTATAAGCAGTGCGATGAACAGCACGACGAATGCACTGCGGTGCTTTACGATGAAAGCAGCTGCCTTGTCCATAGAAGGTATGATATCACGGTGAATGGTCTTTTCAAGCAGTTTGTCGAAAACGAGTATCATCGAGGGCAGCACGGTGACACAGCAGATAACGCCGATGATGACGCCCTTTGCCATTACTATGCCCATATCAAGACCCAGTGTGTAACTCATGAAGCACAGCGCCAGAAAGCCTGCGACTGTCGTTACCGAACTTGATACCACCGAAGAAATGGTCTGCGCTATCGCCTCAGCCATAGCCTCATTGCGGTCTGAGAACTTCTCCTTCTGTTCCTTGTAGCTGTGCCACAGGAAGATTGAGTAATCTATCGTTACAGCCAGCTGCAGAACTGCGGTCAGTGCCTGTGTGATGAAGCTTATCTCGCCTAAGAATATATTGGTGCCGAGATTGTAAAGTATTGCAAGACCTACGCTTGCCATGAAGAACAGCGGTATCAGCAGTGAGTCCATAGTGACCGCAAGTATTATGCTTGTGAGGATAACTGCGATGACCACGTAAGCAGTGGTCTCTTTCATGGTCAGGTCTTTTATGTCCTCGACGATGGCAGTCATGCCGTTGATGTAGCACTGTTCGCCTGCTATCTTCCTCATCTCAACGACAGCTTCGAGAGACTCATCAGCTGAGGTGGCTTTGTCGAAGAACACTGCCATCATAGTGGCACTGCCGTCCTTGCTGTTGAAGAAATCGTAGATGTCCTCGGGCAGTACCTCTTTCGGTATGGAGATATCTGCGATGCTGTTGTACCACAGCACCTCCGAGACGGTATCGATCTTTTCAAACTTCGCTTTAAGTTCTGCGACCTCTTTGTCGTCCATACCCTCGACCACCACAAAGGCAAAGCCGCCCTTGCCGAATTCGTCAAGCATTATCTGCTGACCCTGCATGGTGTCGATATCCTCGGGCAGATACGAGAGTATATCATAGTTTATCCTCGTCTTTATCATACCCATCGTTGCGGGCACTGCCAGCACGAATGCCAGTATGACAATGAAGATGCGGAGTTTTACAACTCCCTTTCCGAATCGTTTCATGGTATCCTTCTCCTTGTTATATTAATGACTGATGGTCATTTACTTTTACTATATGCAAGTATAGCACAAAAATGACCACTGGTCAATAGATAAAATGACCTTTGGTCAGAATTTCGTTAGTTTAAACAAAATGACCGTTGGTCATTTGACGTCTCTGTATAAAATGACGTATTGACAAAAATATCTAAATAGAATATAATTAAATATGGTGGGAGAAGTTAACTGCGGTGAATGCCGTGCGCCTGTAAACAGGGCATGTCACAGTGACGGACAAAGTACAGTACCGTGAACCGATCGGAGGTAAAAATGGGAAAGCTGGATATCAATAAAAAGGCCAAGGAAGATTCTCTCCTTGCGACTGCATACAGGCTGTTCACGACTAAGGGCGTCAGCAAGACCTCTGTTTCGGACATAGCCGAAAGTGCAGGTGTGGCAAAGGGCACCTTCTACCTGTATTTCAAGGATAAGTACGATCTTAAAAACAGGCTGGTGGCACATCAGTCGTCAAAGCTTTTCAGGAATGCGCTGGAAGCACTGAATGCAGAAAAGCGAGAACTGAGTTTCAACGAGAAGATAATTTACGTGATAGACAATATACTGACTCAGCTCGAGGGCAACCATGCGATGGTGGCATTCATCGCAAAAAACCTGAGCTGGGGCGTTTTCAAGCATGCCATAACTTCTGCGCCCCACGGTGATGATGTGGATTTCCGTGAGATATATGACGGCATACTGTCAGATGCGCCCAGCGGTCTGGAAGAACCTGAGATAATGCTTTTCATGATAGTTGAACTGGTCAGCTCGACCTGCCATTCTGCCATACTCTATTCCGAACCTGTCAGCCTTGAAAAGCTGAAGCCTTACGTCTACCGCAGTGTCAATGACATCATTGACAGGCACACAGGCACAAAAAAATGAAAATGATGCAGGTCTGCGGGGCATTTTTGCACGCAGACCTTTGTTGTCTGCAAAAACGGCATACTCATGCATGTTAAAAAAATATTAATTATAGCTGTCTCTTTAACGTGCCTGCACAAAAGAATATATCAAGGGAGCGCCAACTATTTCAAGCCTAAGTATAGCACCGCTTGTTATGGTGTGTCAGCGGGATAACCATTTTATGAATTACTAAAAAAGAAGTAATAATTATAATGAAGTTTTTGCATTTACATCTTGCAATTTGGCAGAAAATATGTTATGATATACGGTAAGGGATTTTTTTAGAAATTTTACGCACAGCTGTGCGGGATAGGAGATCTAGTATGCCAAAGAAACAGGATATCAACAAGATTATGATCATCGGTTCGGGACCTATAATCATCGGTCAGGCGTGTGAGTTCGACTACTCGGGCACTCAGGCATGTAAAGCACTGAGGAACCTGGGTTACGAGATAGTTCTCGTAAACTCAAACCCTGCTACCATCATGACAGACCCCGATGTTGCTGACATCACCTATATCGAGCCGCTGAATCTGGACAGGCTCACACAGATAATTGATAAGGAGCGCCCTGATGCGCTGCTGCCTAACCTGGGCGGTCAGTCGGGTCTTAATCTGTGCTCTGAGCTGGACAAGGCAGGCGTGCTGAAAAAGTACGGCGTGCAGGTCATCGGCGTTCAGGTCGATGCTATCGAACGTGGTGAGGACAGGATAGAGTTCAAGAATGCCATGAAGGAGCTGGGCATAGGCATGCCCAAGAGCCAGGTGGCTTACTCTGTTGACGAGGCTGTGAAGATAGCTGAGGAGCTGAAATACCCTGTTGTTCTCAGACCCGCTTATACTATGGGCGGCGCAGGCGGCGGCATGGTATACAATGTCGATGAGCTGAAGGTAGTCTGTGCAAGAGGACTTCAGGCTTCGCTGGTAGGTCAGGTGCTCGTTGAGGAGTGCATCTTCGGCTGGGAAGAGCTGGAGCTCGAAGTCGTAAGAGACGCCAAGAACAACAAGATAACCGTATGCTTCATCGAGAATATCGACCCCATAGGCGTGCATACAGGTGACTCGTTCTGCTCGGCACCTATGCTGACTATCCCCGAGGATGTTCAGAAGGAACTGCAGGAGATGTCGTACAGGATAATCGAGTCCATCGAAGTTATCGGCGGCTGCAACTGCCAGTTCGCAAGAAACCCCGAGGACGGCAGGATCGTAGTCATCGAGATAAACCCCAGAACTTCACGTTCTTCCGCACTGGCTTCAAAGGCTACGGGCTTCCCCATAGCACTGGTATCAGCAATGCTGGCATGCGGTCTTACACTGGACGAGATACCCTGCGGCAAGTACGGCACACTGGATAAGTACGTTCCCGACGGCGATTATGTAGTTATTAAATTTGCAAGATGGGCGTTCGAGAAATTCAAGGGCGCTGAGGATAAGCTGGGCACACAGATGCGTGCTGTCGGCGAAGTAATGAGCATAGGCAAGACCTACAAGGAAGCTTTCCAGAAGGCTATCAGAAGCCTTGAAACAGGCAGATACGGTCTGGGCTTTGCAAAGAATTTCCATGACCTCAGCAAGGAGGAGCTGCTGGACAAGCTGCGTTTCCCCACAAGCGAGAGACAGTTCGTTATATATGAGGCACTGCGCAAGGGCGCTACCATTGATGAGATACATGAGTTGACCAAGATAAAGCACTGGTTCCTGGAGCAGATGAAGGAACTGGTGGACGAGGAAGAAGCTCTGCTTGCCAAGAAGGGTGCTGTTCCCGAGAAGGACGTTCTGAAACAGGCTAAGCTGGACGGTTTCTCCGACAGATACCTGAGCTCACTGCTGGAGGTCACCGAGGAGGAGATAAGAAATGCCCGCATCGGCTTCGGCATAAAGGAAGCATGGGAAGGCGTGCACGTAAGCGGTACCGAGAATGCGGCTTACTATTACAGCACCTATCACCTCGATGAGGACAACAGCCCTGTCAACACCGACAGACCCAAGATCATGATACTGGGCGGCGGTCCTAACCGTATCGGTCAGGGTATCGAGTTCGACTACTGCTGCGTACATGCGGCACTGGCACTGAAGAAGCTGGGCTTTGAGTCGATCATCGTTAACTGCAACCCCGAGACTGTATCCACTGACTATGATACATCTGACAAGCTGTATTTCGAGCCCCTGACCCTGGAGGACGTTCTGTCTATCCACGAGAAGGAAAAGCCAGTCGGCGTTATCGCACAGTTCGGCGGACAGACACCCCTGAACCTGGCTAACGACCTGAAAAAGTACGGCGTAAATATACTGGGCACCACTCCCGAGACCATCGACCTGGCAGAGGACAGAGATCACTTCCGTGCAATGATGGATAAGCTGGAGATACCCATGCCCGAAGCAGGCATGGCTGTAAATGTGGACGAAGCACTGGAGATCGCCAACAAGATAGGCTATCCCGTAATGGTAAGACCTTCCTACGTTCTGGGCGGCAGAGGTATGGAGATCGTTCACGACGACGAGATGATGAGAGTTTACATGTCTGCGGCAGTAGGCGTTACTCCTGACAGACCTATCCTGATAGACAGATTCCTCAACCATGCTACCGAGTGTGAGGCTGATGCTATCTCCGACGGCGAGCACTGCTTTGTTCCCGCTGTTATGGAACACATCGAGCTTGCAGGCGTTCATTCGGGCGACTCTGCATGCATACTGCCTTCCAAGAACCTGACCGAGAAGCAGGTAGCTACTATCAAGGAGTATACCAAGAAGATTGCAGTTGAGATGAATGTCAAGGGTCTGATGAACATGCAGTATGCTATCGAGGGCGACACAGTTTACGTGCTGGAAGCTAACCCCCGTGCATCCAGAACTGTTCCGCTGGTATCAAAGGTATGCTCTATCAACATGGTACAGATAGCTACCGAGATAATCACCAGTGAACTGACAGGCAAGCCTTCTCCCGTACCTGCACTGAAGGACAAGAAGATAGGTCACTACGGCGTCAAGGAAGCCGTATTCCCCTTCAATATGTTCCAGGAAGTTGACCCTGTACTGGGACCTGAGATGAGATCCACGGGCGAAGTTCTGGGTATATCCCCCAGCTTCGGTGAGGCATACTACAAGGCACAGGAAGCTACCCAGACCAAACTTCCTCAGGAGGGCACCGTACTGCTCAGCGTATGCGACAGAGACAAGCCCGAACTGCTGGAGATAGCTAAGTCCTTCAACGAACTGGGCTTCCGTATACTGGCAACAGGCAAGAGCTTTGAGATGATAAAGGAAGCAGGCATTCCCGCTGAGAAGATCTTCAAGCTGTATGAGGGCAGACCCAATATTGCAGACCAGATCGCAAACGGCGAGATACAGCTGATAATCAACACACCCGCAGGCAAGACCAGTGTTCACGATGACAGCTACATAAGAAAGGCTGCCATCAAGCACCGCATACCCTACATCACCACCATGGCAGCAGCTAAGGCAAGTGCTGAGGGCATAAAGGCTATCAAGCAGAACACACACTTCGGTGTAAAGTCGCTGCAGGCACATCACGCTGATATATCCGAATAAAATACAAGCGGCGGAAAGTATAAGGCTTTCCGCCGCTTTTTTCGGGGTATAAGATACGGTTTTATAGTAAACGACATTAGATTTTATGGTTATCCCGCTGACACACCACACTAAACAGCCTTTCAGCGGGCATTAACA
>CAMNMO010000077.1 GCA_946544695.1 uncultured Ruminococcus sp.
AAACTCAAAAAGGGACTTTTTTGCGCAAAGCCCTCCCTTGCACCGGTCTCCCGACCGTCAATGCGTACTTTTTGACCCACCCCCGGGGGGTGCTCGGGCGCTCGGCTCATCTCCGCCTATTGACAGCTTGATAAAAAGAAATCTTTTACATAACGGCGGGTCAGTCGTTGATAAACAGAAAACATGTTATTCCTCGGGCTGACGCACTGCCCGCCGAAGTACCTCCGCAGGTGGTCGTCCTAGCCCCGCAGATTTTTTTTGAAATCGTTTGTGCTCGGCATTATGGCACCTCATGCACAGAAGCTCCAGGTTGGACGGATCAAAGCGCCTGAACCAGCCTGCCTCGGTCTTTATCTCGACCTTATGATGTACTTGGTTGGCATACGCTCCGCAGCGCTCACACTTGTACCCTCTGGCAGCCACTGTGGCCGCTGCGAGTTTGCGCCAGCGCTTAGACTTGTAAAACTTTGTCTCACGATCGTCCTTGCGTGCGGCATCATATCGCTTTGCACTTTGAGCCTTGTACTTTGCCTTAGCAGCCTCATACACAGGCATACAATCCGCACAGTATGGTTTTCCATAAGGGTACAGCTTACCACATTTTTGGCACTTTTTTAGCAACATGAGACCGCCGCCTGACGTGCCCTGCCGTCAGCCTCAGCGGTTTTCTTGTTGTCCAATGCCAACCGGTCACGGTTGTCTAATGCCAACCGGCTACGGTTGTCATAAGCCTTGTACTTCTTCCCGCAGAAAGGGCAGGAGAACAGCCACTGTTCCCGCACACCCTTGCGGGTCTTTTTGCGGCTGACTTTGATGTGTATGACAAAGGACATAAAGCAATCGTCGCAGATAAATTTCGGGGTCATATACGCTCCTTTCTCTTACGCAAAAGCGCCCCGCAAATGCAGGACGCTCGTGTGAAGGGGTTATCAATAATGCCAAAGAATGAGGGAGAGTGCAGGTGCTGCCCCTGCTTGCCGTGTACATCGGGTAGACTGTTCGCTCTCCTTATGGGGCTAACGTGCCCCATTGCCATTTGCTATGCAGATAGCAAGATGACCGCTTTAGCCTTTTGGGCTAGTATAACTATACCACATTTGGGTGAGGGAGTTCAAGGGGTTTTCGTGGGTTCGCCATGACTACCCGTTCAAACTCCGCCAAAGCCCGGCTATGGAGTTCACGCTTGGTATAGTCAACGTTGTGCCCCAGCTTCTGGGCGACCATCTCCCACGAATTGCCGTTGACGTACTTCTGTATCAGCAGTGCCGCATAGATGTTATTTGAAATACGATTGATCTCCAGTGTCATGTCGTAGGCAAACTGGTCAAACTGCTCTGTCAGTTTCTGAAGCTGACGCTCATGCTCGATAGCCTTTTCCACATTACGTTCGATGCGGTTATCCGATGTTCCCCCGCCCGCTTCACCGCCGTATGAGGGCGTAGACTTGCTTGCACTGGAGTAGCACTTTGCTATCGTTTCATTGAGTGCTTCTATCCGTCTGCGTATATCTGTAAGCTGTGACAGGCATTCCGCCGCTGTCATTTCTCTCACTCCTTCCTGAGAAAGTTCTTCATCATCACATCCTGCCACTGCAACTGTATCGGCTCACTGCGCTCTGTAATTTCCTCGATGTCCTCGTACTCCGCCAACCTGATGTATCGCAGGTCGGACATTGGCGGGTCTATCCCTGCTGCCCGAAGTCCGTCGCAGTTGCGTTTGAGCTCGGCAGCTGTATGTTTATCTGTCAGTCTGGTCATGGCTGTCACCCCCCTTCAAGCCACAATATACAGCCCTTTCACAAACGCTGCACAGATCGTCTGTATCTATCATTGAGCAGTTATCAATAAAGGGGATATCGCACAATTCGTCACTGTACTGGCATATAAGCTCATTATAGCGATTTTCGTGAGTGTATTTGCATATAAACGCCGAACATTCTTTCATTCGCTGTCACCGTCCAAATATCTCCACTTTATCACTTCAATTGGGTTGCCTGTATTGGTGTCAATCCAGTTGCCTTTACTACAATAATACGCTACATGATACTTGCCATCATGGTCTACTATCAGTACATCATCTTCTACACTATCAGGCTGATTTTCTTCAGCTGTATACCACGTCACAGGCTCTACTTCAACCGCATACTCTTTTGCAAATTCTACCACTCTGCGCACTGCTGCACACGCCACACTGTTGTTATGTGCATGCAGCATCGACCGTTCTGTGTTACAGAACTTAATGAGTTCATCAACGTTTATCATCTTTGCCATCTTTCTCCTCCTCAAAATATTTCCTCTCCGCCTGCCTGTCCTCTATCAGCTGCTGAGCTTCTCTGTTCAGCGGCATGCCGACCGTTCCGCAGAAGGCGCAGAACGGATCGTGGTCGCTTACCCAGTACGCCGAACAGCTCTTGCAGCGGAAGACAGGGCGGCATTGCTTTTTCTTTGCCATATATTTACCTCAGTCTGAAATACTCCGCCCTTGTGACATTCGGCGGGAAGCTGTCCGCTTCCGTCATCGTTACCTCTACCCGTGGTTCTTCGGAATAAAATTTTCTTACCATGCCGTCAACTATCATTGCATCATCATCGTAGGCGACCTTGTTGAGCGCATCGGCGATAATCTTGCCTACGTTGTCCCAGTCGGGAACTTTAACAGGACGTATCAGTCCTGCCGTCATGAGAGGTCTCTGCCACTTGGGCGTGTTCTTTGGTATGGCATAAAACGCCGTCACCCTCATTTCGATGCAGCCATGCAGCTTTTTCCCGCCCTGCGAGATATACGACTGCTGCACAAGTTTCTCGTACTCCCTTGTTTTCTCGGGCGTGACTGCATGTCTGCCGTATACTCTCGGGCGTCCTTTGCCGCATGGTTCGCCCTGTACTGTGAAAGATATCGTCATCATTTACCTCCGTTCTCCCAGGGCGCATTTGCAAAGTCGTAGCTGCTCGCAAAGCGCTCGTAATCATCGAGATCATAGCTCGTTTCTTTCTCCCCGGGGAGACTGTCTCTTTGACTGTCCTCAGCTATCCACTTCTTTATCGTTGAGAACGGATCTCTACACCGCTTGCCGTTGGTTTTCTGCCATTCATACAGCTTCGAGATGTATGTTTCGACCGACCCGACAGACGACAGACTTTGCAGTTCGCACAGCTGTTTATCGGTGAGAAAAACGCCCCTGTCGACAGACAGTTTATTTTCTTTTTCTTTTATTTTATTTTCTTTTATTTTATTTGTCGGGTTTTTCCCGGATTTACTGCCGTTTTTCCCGGATTTACCCTCGTTTTTCCCGGATTTATTATTTTCAGAGCATGTTTTTATGATGCTGAGCGTATCTTTCGGCTCTAAAAGCCAGTACTCAGCTTTAACGCAAACATCACGCCTGAGACCCTTAACAGCCTCCTGATAGCGGCGCTGTACCGATGCGGCAGTAAGAACAGTGTCCGACTTAGCAAGTTTATCTCCCTTTATTTCGGTGAGCAGTGACCGACTAAGCAAGAATGAGATTATCTGCCTTGCGCTTCCCTCTGAAATATTGAGATCATCAGCCAGGCACAGTATCAGATCATCGTCCGAAACTATGTAATATCCTGCTTTGTATATCTCGCAGAGCAGGTAGATATAGACAGCCAGACCGTCCGTACCGTACCTGCCTTTGAGCGCTCTTATTTTTTTATCCTGAAAAAAGTCAGTATCAAACGGAAAATACAGCAGTCCCTCTCTTATCGGTCTTGCCATTTTATTCTCCTATCTGACTGTCAAAACGGTACACCCTCGTTGCTCAGCACATCTTCAAACCCCGACATGTCAAAGCCGTCGGGGACGGTGCTGTTCTTTGCACTCGGCGGCTGTTCTGTGCCTGCTATGTAGGTACCCGTATTTCGTCCCTGCAAGCCGTTTACCGTGCCGCCCGAATAGTTAGCCGCACCGCCGTTAAAGCCGTTCTGCGGGGCGCTCTGTGCGTCCTGTCGGGTCTTTTCGCCTGTGAACGAAACACTGTCTGCAAACACCTCTGTGACATAGTGCTTTGTGCCGTTCTTGTCCTCGTAGGTGCGGCTTCTCAGCTGACCTTCCAGCGCTATCATTCTGCCCTTGCCGAAGTACCTGCCGATGAACTCAGCCGTCTGCCGCCATGCCACGCAGGTGATGAAATCGGCTTCGTACTCGCCTGCCTGATTCTTGAAATTCCTGTCCACCGCCACTGTGAATGTCAGCGCAGACACACCGTTCGGGGTCTGCCTGACTTCAAGTTCGTAGGTGATACGCCCCATGAGGATAACTCGGTTAAGCAATCACGATCACCTCGCCATTACTTATCAACTCCTCCAATCCAGACACAAGATAGTCGTATATTCTACGTCTGGCTTCTATCTTCCATGCACCGCCGTCCGCCTCGTATAGCGCTACCTGTGCGCCCTCGGACAACCTCACAAGGAAGTTGCTTGCAGGCTGTTCGACCTCCAGAAATGTTCTGTAAGGACGCAGTTTGACAATTGGATTTATTGCCTTATTGCCCTTGATGGCTATGCCCTGACGAACTGTGACGGTCTGTGTAAAACCATCATCTGCAATTTGAGTGTGGTTTTCCTCGGTGATCGTTCCAAGAAGCTGAACGAGCTCCGTAAGCTCGGAACTTTCAACGAACTTGGACTTCAATGCGATCATCATCGACTCATAGTCCATATTTCTGTTAAACGTGAGCTGAGGAGTAACAGCTTCTGTACGGAACGGTTTTTCTCTTGAACGATCTTTTTCACATATGCCCGAATAAACATACACCTCACGCTCGCTCTCAATGTGAACGATGAGAGTTCCGTCATACTTTCCTACTTCCGCCTTCACTGCGGCAATAAGGCTGTCAAGTGTGTTCAAATGAATTGTCTCAACTTTCGGAACGTGAACAAGGTTGAGGAGCTTATCCGTATAAACATAGCCATGTTCCGAGATGATGTTTGGCTCTGCAAGCTCCTGTATCTTCTGAATTGTTTCTACGTTCATATCCATATTATCTTCCTCCTGCTGCTATCTTGAATATCTTAGGTTCTTCTGTTTCTTCCCCGTCAAACGCCAGCTGCCCCGGGATATTAGGCATAAGCTCATATGCCTGTATCTCACCTGTTGAAGTATCCGCACCTATATAGATGCCTGTTTTTATAGCATTGTTCGGCAGAAGCTTGCTCTTTGCAGTTGCCTGCACGGTAACGTTTTGACGGTCCGCAGACGGTGTAAAGTCAACCGTAAGTGTTATGCTGCGTTTCTTTGCAGGTTCGGTGTTCGGATCAAGAATGTTGTTTATGACCTTGCCGACCTCGACATCGAACTGTTCGATGATAGCACCGCGTGCCATTTCCAAAATTGATGATGTATCACTCATAGATAAATCCTCCTAATAATTTTTTTAATCTATACATATTATGTGAAGCCGCCTTGCGCAGCACACACATAAACTTGTGCACCTGTTTTCTTCTGCACCTCACGCCTGAACATCTCCGCATCGGAATTGTCGTCTGACAGATGCAGCAGATATATCTTTTTGACCTGCGGGTAGCTGTCCAGCAGGTCGAGAAAATGTTCAAGGCTCATATGGCTCTCGAACAGCCTGTCTCTGCGGTTCATGGGAAGATCATCACGCAGAGTTTTAAGGCTGTAATTGCATTCCCCCATGATGATGTCAACGTCCCTGAACACGTATTTGACATAGTAGGTGTCCGTGAAGAACAGCACCCGCTCCCGTGTGACCCTGCTTGTGATGACAAAGCCCAGCGGTTCGGCGGCATCGTGCTGAACGTCGAATGGGCAGATGCTGAAAGTCCCCACCGAAAAGACCTCGCCGTGTGCTGCGGGCTTGCAGTGATATCCCGAAAGCCCCAGTGCTTTGAAAGTTCCTGCGCTTGCATAAACGTCCAGCCCCCAGCCGATCATGTCCTTTGCAGATATGGCGTGGTCGCCGTGCTCGTGGGATATAAGCACCCCGCTTATCCTGCCGACCTTGTAACCAATGTCCGACAGTATCTTGTACTTGGGTATGCCGCACTCGATGAGTATATCCGTTTCCCCGTCGCTCAGGCGGTAGCAGTTACCGCCCGAACCCGAGGCAAAGCAGTCCACCCTCATCAGAAGTCAGGCTGAGGTGCCTGCTGTTCGGTGGGCTGGTCTATGACCTCGCCTGTTTCGGTGTCAACTTCTGCGGATCCATCGTCGCCAATGTCGATAAAAACAGAGTTGGCATTTTCCCGCACTTCTTCCTCTACGGCTATCTGATGTACTGTGCTGTCAAGCTTTCTTGCGATCATTATACTGCTGTCGCTGCTGGAGTTGATGATAGGCTTGCAGGCTTTGTTCACTACCGTGCGCATCATCATGTCGGCAGTAAACTGCCCGTGGGTAGACTTCTCGTTTATCTCACCGCTGGCGTTCACAGCGCCCATTTTTGACTTTTTCCAGGACTGCTTGCATTCTTCCAGGGTCATGATGGTGCTGTTCTCGGTGCCGTCCTTATAGAGTATGGTGCAGTATGCAGCCACAAGCTTGTTGGCGCTGATGTTGCCGAGCTTCTGGGAGTGCTTTGTGATGATAGTCCTGCCTCGGGACTTTTCGTACTCAAAAACATCGTCGCTGTACACCACATCGTAGTAGATATCCTCGATATCGGTGCAGACGGTTTTTGCAACGTGCATCGCCCCGAAGTAAGACCTCTGCATAACGAGCTGGTCGCCGTAGACGATAAAGTAGCACTGCTTTTTCGCAGGGTTGAGCCCCTGCACCACCATGTTGAGCAGGGCATTTGCGATCGATGCCTGTGTGCAGACCTCTATCGCAAGCTTATTATTGCGATCCCTTACTTCCTGCAATATGAGCCATGCGCTCTTCATGGCATTTGAGGGCGAATACCCCGAAGGTATATCCAGTTCGTTTTTGGACTGGAACTCCCTGATCTTATGTTCGACTACGTCCACGACTTCTTTTTTTACCACTGCTATTGCGTTTGCCATTGTTTAATCCTCCTATTCTAAATGGGGGACTACGTCCCCCAAGCCCCAAACATCAGCAAAGCTGATGTTGTGCTCAGACTTTTGTGCCTGCTGCACATTAAAGCTTTTTTGCACCCTTCGGTCGTTCCTCCCTGCGGGCACAAAAAAACTTTAAAGGCGCCAACGTTGACTGCGTCATCGTGAGCACTGCGCTGTTTGCCATGCTTATGAATTATTGTTTGGGTTTGTTTGCCATGCTTATGTAGCTATGTGCGGGGCTTTTTGCCATACTTATGAAGTTTATTGCGGCTTGCACTTTCGCCCGACATCAGATCTGCGAGCGCAGCGAGCCACCCTAATTATGCATTATGCATTATGAATTATGAATTTTTAAAACCTTGTCCTGCTTCGACACCACCAGCCTGATGACCTGCAAGCCGCTGCTGTCGAGGTGTGTGATGCTCTCGGCGTTGTCCACAAAGACGGGCGCTGTCATGCCGAAGTGTCTTGCGAACCCCTTTATTATTTCCAGCCCCGCAGTGATGCGTGCGGCGTTGTTGGCGGTGGAGTAGGGTATATAGCCGTTTGCGGTTTTTGCCAGCACCTCACAGTCCGCCTGAATGCCGCCGTTTATCTGCACCTTGAACAGCCTGAACCGCACGTTTTTGAAGTGCGAATTTATCTTCTCGGTGAGCATCTCGGCTTTCCTCCGACCAAACAGCTCTGCCAGATCAAGCCCCTGCTGTGCCCTTGCGTAAGCTTCCGCCGCCAGCTTCTGCTGCTTTTCCAGCTCCGCTATCCTTTCACGGGAGCGGCACCCTGCCTCGTACTCTGCTACCTGCCTGTTTATATCCGCTATCTGACTTTCGGTCTCGGCTATCTGCGCCTGCTTTTCAGCCGCACTGCTGAATCTGCACTGTTCTATCGCATCTATCTGGGACTGCTTGTCCGCTATCTCACGGCTGAGTGTCGCATAGGTGTGGGTGCTCTCGAACGGTTCGGGTGCTGTCAGCTTTGCGCTGAGTTCATCTATCTGGGCCGCAGTCTTTTTCACCGCAGCTTCGGCAGATACCACCTTGCTGTTAAGCTTTTCGACCTCCGCTTCCACCGCTGCTATCATCGTCTTGGAACACTTGCTGCGCCCCTTTTCGTTGAGCTCGGCAAGCCTTTTCGACTTGTGCAGGTTGAATTCAGCCTTTGCAGCTTCTATCCTGTCCTCGGGGATAGGCTGCCCGCAGGTGGGGCATACCGTGTCCCCCTGCCACTGTTCGGCGCTGACCTCATACCACTGCTGTACCATCTCATCGTGTGCGTTCCTCAGCCTTCCGATAAGACGCATCTGCTCCCTGTGCTCGTCCGAAAGCTTTGCGGCTGCCGCTGACTGCTCCTGCTGTTTCGCCCTCAGCTCTGTCAGCCTTACCGTGATATCCGCATTGCCCTCGTTGTTCTTCCTGATGTGCTCAGCCCTGCGCTCCTCCAGCTTTGCCTTTATCGCCGAGATATCCGCCCTCAGCGACTGTGTCATCTCGCTCTCACTTTTGGTCTGCTCCATCTGCAAGGCGATCTTTCTTGCGTTCAGCCTGCCTGCTTCCGCACGGAGTTCTGCCGCCTTTTTCTCGGTCATGTCCGTCAGGTTGCGGGACTGCTCGTCTATGCGCTCGGGTATGGCTTTAAGCTCGTCGTTCGCCGCCTTAGCCGCCGCCTTCGATACCTGCACGAACTCGTCCATATCATACCAGTTTGCGGTCGCCCCGGGCTTTAACATCAGGTGACGCAGGGGTTCAAGCTCCTCGTTTGCAGATATGACGTCAAACTCGTGGATATCTTTTTCAAGCCCCATCAGCAGTTCACGGCGCTTTTTCACGTCAAGCACTTCGGGAAAGTACTGCGGCGTGGTCAGCAGCATGAGTTTCTGCGCCCCGCCCAGACTGTCCAGAAAGTCCGTATACTCCTTTTCCTTCTTCGGCACACCGTCCACAAAGTAACCGACCGTGTGTCCCGAGAACACCGCCTCGGCACTGCTACGCTTTTTCTTCCAATTCTCGGCAAACACCTTTTTCAGGGTGACTTCGCTGCCGTCATCAAGGATATAAACGCCCTCCACCTCGGTGGAAAGGTCGTGCAGTTCCTCGCCCTTGTCGTCACGGGGCTTGGGCGTGAAACCCGCCGTGAAAGCGCTGTCCTTATCGAACAGCAGCCACGCCTGCGCATCTGCAAGGGTAGTCTTGCCTGTGCCGTTATCTCCATAAACGCTCACCGACCCGCCGTCGGCGTTAAGCTCAAAATTTTTCATGCCCTCAAAGTTTGTGAGGGTCAGGGTTTTCAGGGTCATTTTTTAGCCTCCTCCTCATTATTTCCAAAGCACTCATGTGTCCCGTTCAGCATAGCTTTCTCAGCGTCACTTATGTTGTAACCGAGTTTTTCAAGTGTCCTGTACCAGTGTTCAAGCTCCTCGTTGCGGCTGTAACTGCCGTCCCAGGCGTATATCCGCTTGTCGTTATCCTCGACATAGTCTGCGATAGCGGTCAGCAGCACCTTGTCGGGGCGGTCGATGCATGCCATGACAAAATCGCTGTTTTCCACGATCGTGCCGCTGTCAAAGCCATCTTCCGGGCAGGGGATATCCAGCACCTCAGCCACCCTGTTCCAGCGCACATCTTCCATGCAGATCTCGTGGGCGAACAGCGCCAGCAGTGCCGCCGACCAATTGCGGCGCTTTGAAACATATTCGCTGACGAACTTTTTCCGCAGTTCCTGCGCCTGAGCCTGTACCGCCCTGATACGCTCTATCTTCTCGGTACGTCTGCGCCGGTCTTCCTCGTAGGTCGTCTTGGGAAGTTCCTGCTTTTCGCCGAGTATATAGCAAAAGAGATTTCCTTCGGTGTAGCAGTAGCTGAGGGTGCAGGCGGTGTCGCTGTCCTCCAGCTTGTCAAGCTCCGCCTTGTCCTCATCAGTCATGCGGCACGCCATGTTCACCGACTTTACCAGCTTGCGGGCGGGGTCCCAATCTTCCCGCACAAACAGCTTATCGATATATGCGAGCCACTCGTCCCTTATATCCGCCTCACGCTGGCGGCGCAGGCAGTTCTCGACTGTCCAGTCGAAGTTCGCCGTGCCGATAGCCGCAAGCGCCTTGCTTTTCAGCTTCGGGTCGGTTATCTTTTCAAGCCTGATGTAGTCGCTGAGGTTCGGCTGACGTTCCTGCGCCTTACGGAATTCCTCGGGGTCAAGCTCCAGCAGTTTCAGCCTGTGCCGCACGGTGGTCTTGGAAAACCCTGTTTTCTCCGATATGCTGTCCTGTGTTTCCCCCATGTCCAGCATCATCTGAAAGCCCTGCGCCTGCTCGTATATCGTCAGGTCGCTGCGCTGCATGTTTTCCAGCA
>CAMNMO010000078.1 GCA_946544695.1 uncultured Ruminococcus sp.
TGTCGGGCAGCGCCATGATGACATCGACTGTCTTATCGGGGCTGACAAGCCTTACAGACAGATGGTCTTCAAATCTGCCTGCCGTTATCTCATAGCCCTTTGCCTGTGTTTGGTTTTCAGTTACCCTGACTTCCGTATTCCTTGCATTGGTTGAAACATAGTGACCGTCAAACCACAGTTCACCGAACTCAACATAGCGGTAAGCTTCGACTGTTTTGTTCTCGTTGTGGATACGTCTGTCATAGGAATCAAACAGCACGATGGAAGGTGCCGAGAACGCACCTTCGGCAGTTTTTGTCTTTTCAAGGTCAAAGCTTATGCGGGTGACTTCCTCAGAAACAGGTATACCCACAGAGACCTTGTCCCTGTACCTGCCGCATCTGACTTCGGTCTCTATCCGATAGACCTCATCGTCATACTTCTCGGAATTTTCCTTGTCCATCAGGTTTATGATTATCTCGGCAAACTCGGGGTCAAACTGTACGCCTGCCATTTTTATGAATTCCTCACGCACCGTCTGGTAGGTCATGGGTGAACGGGTCCTTTTGCCTGACATCATGGTGTCATAGGCATCGGCGACCGTGATGATCCTTGATATCTCGGGGATATCCTTACCTTTAAGACCATCGGGGTAGCCTGAACCGTCATACCATTCACGGCTGTGACGCACGCCTTTGCTGAGGTACGGATATTCGGTGATGCTTGAAAGTATCTCTGCACCGAACACGGGCTTCTTTTTAAGCAGTCGGTATTCGTCGCCTGTGAGACTGCCGTCCTTGCAGGTTATCGATTCGGGTATACCTATCGTGCCCACATCATGAAGAAGAGCCGCATAGTAGACTTCATCGCACTTCTCATCATTCTTACCTGCTTCCTTTGCAATGCTTCTTGCAAGTTCCGCCACCCTCACTGAATGTCCTTCCGTGAAGGTATCACGCTTATCTGCCGCTGTGACGATGGCTGTAACAGTCTGGTCGAACAGGCGCTTCATGCTGAGTTTTTCTTTGTGCAGCACATCGACTTCGATCTCATGCGCACGTATAACTTCTGCATTGATATCCAGATAGTTGAAGAAATACAGGAACACCGACACAAGCACCATAGCCATGTTGACTATTGAGAGACCGTAGGTGAATATCTGTATTATACCCATGACTATCGGCACGAAGATGTAAAGCACCAATGAGATGTAGATAAGCCTGCTGAAACACTTTTTGTATTTACGTATCACATAATACTGCATAAGCGGGCACAGCACGGGCACCAGGTAACACAGAAGAAATCCCGGACCACGCTGATAGATGTTGTTTTCATCAAAGGTATAATACAGCCCTGTGAAGTGGGAGACAACAGCCATCAGCATACCAAAGACGGAACCGCCCAGCACAATTTTCAGCGGCAGCGGCACATGCTTCTGTTTGCCTTCGGTCAGCAGAAGGTCCATAAGATAAAGGTCAAACCCAAGCACTATCGCTGACGTCAGGAAAAACACCATGAAGTTTGACAGCCTGACCATGACATAGCCCACATCCGAAACATCGCCTTTGTAGATGTATGCTGCCCTGTCGAATGCCAGCAGCAGCGTGGCTAACAACTCCATAAAGATCAGTATCCACTTCCTTCTTTTGGAAAGGAATTTTGTGATGAACAACATGATGCCCATTATGGCACAGATAGCACAAAGAGCCAGCATTATATCCAGTTGGTGGGTCTGTATAAATCCATACATTACTGCGGGCTCCTTTCATTAGGGTGTATCATCGGTTCTCAGCCTTGCCAGCTTTTGCTTGTAGGCTTCATAATCCGATATCAGCTTTTCGGTATTGCCGCTGATATGGTCTGTTTCCTGACGCTCGGCAGCGTCTTCAAGCGTGGCTGCAAGATTTTCAAGCTCAGATGCGCCGATTATTTTAGCTGACATTCTCAGTGCGTGTACCTTGATGGCGAACAGTCTGAGATTATCGGTATCATAAGCTTCACGTATCATTCTGACATTATCGCTTATAGTATCATAGAAAAGTCTGAGTGCAAAAATCGCACCTGACACGCTGCCTGTATGCTTTATACTCTCCTCCACAGATATGCCTTCTGTTTCATTGAGCCACAGCAGCTCCTCGGGCAGCTCGGTAAGCTCGGTCGGGTCTTCCCTTTCAAGCTTCTCCATCATCTCATCTGACAGATGACGCATTATGGTCTTTTCGAGCAGTTCACCGTCAACGGGCTTTGAAAGGTAGCCGTTGAATCCCCGCTCCAGATAATACTCCTCACTCTCGGTGGCATTTGCGGTGAGGGCATACACGGGCAGCTCCTTATGAGTCTCACGTATCCTTTCGATGAGCTCGATGCCGTCCATGCCCGGCATGATTATATCAAGGAATACCACATCGAAGTGAGAATCCCTTATCTTGCCCAGCGCATCTTCGCCGTTCTGCGAAGTGGTGACGAACACCCTTGTCGCCCTTAGCAGACCCTTTATTATGCTCAGGTTAGTGGGATTGTCATCGACAACAAGTATGTCGGCATCGGGTGCGATGAAGTGAGGTATGTAGGGACCCTTGAGTGCGGCTTCGTCATGCTCGGTAAATACTCCCAGCGGAGTATCATCGATTATCTTCTGGTCAACTGTGAAGATAAACTCGCTGCCCTCTTTGTATTCGCTTTCGCACCAGAGCTTGCCGCCCATCAGTTCGGCAAATCTGCGGGATATATCCAGTCCCAGACCTGTGCCCTGCACGGCACTGTTCATTTCCTCATCAAGTCTTTCGTAGGCGTTGAACAGCTTGGACATATCTTCCTTTTTGATGCCCACGCCCGTATCCTTAACGGAAAAGCGCAGCTTTGCTGTATCGCCAATGCGTTCTTCCATCGAAACGCTCAGCATGAAGCCGCCCACATTGGTATACTTGACGGCGTTTGTCAGGAAGTTAAGGATTATCTGCTTTATTTTGACCTGATCTCCGTACATACGTCGTGGCAGTATCTCGTCCACCACCACATCGAAGGTAAGTGAGCTTTCTACGCTCCTGACCCTTATCATGGAGACAGCCGAGCGCAGCATATCCTGCACATCGTATTCCTGCTCCACCAGGTGCATCTTGCCGGACTCTATCTTGGATATGTCCAGCAGGTCGTTGATAAGGCTCAGCAGTGATTCGGAAGCGTTCCTGATATCGAACGAGTAGTTCATTATCGACATGAAGTAGCTGTTCGGGACACCCGTTGCGTCTTCACGCAGCGTCATCTCATTCATACCCATTATGGTATTGATAGGTGTGCGTATCTCGTGGGACATATTAGCAAGGAATCTTGACTTTGCCGAATTTGCACGTTCGGCATCTTCCTTTGCATTGCGTATCTCCTCATACTGTCTCGCAATAACGGTGGAACGCATTATCCTCCACACGAGGAAGCCTGCCAGCAGCACCAGCAGCACTACCACAAGTATCCTGATTATAAGCAGTTCGTAAAGCCTTGCTGTCTTGTTCACAGTAAAAGAACTGTCCTGCATGACCTCACCTGTGTTTTTGTCGATGACCTGAAGATGCAGCTTATATTCACCATACGGAAGGTTGGTGTACTCAAGGGAATTCAGCTCACTTCTGTGGACAGTCAGCCCTTCATCGGGACCGTCCTCAAGGAATATCCTTACAGTGGGGTCAAGCAGCGTATAGTCGATGAATGACGGAGAGAACTGCACACGCCCCTGTGAAGCGGGTATATGGTAAACGCCGTCTTTATCGGGATAGATCTGTTTATCATCGCAGCAGATGGCTCTTATATCCATCTTCAGCGATTCATTTGTCTCATAGTAATCATTTATGCTGACCTTGATGACACCGTTTCTTCCCGGGACATAGAGGTCACCGTTACTGGCCTGTGCGCTGAACGAATTTGATGTTATGGCATAAGGCAGACCGTTTGCCACTGTGTACAGGCTGTAATTGGTTATGCTGTCATTAAACATCTCGTCAGCATCGACACAGTACATACCGTAGGACGACAGTATCCAGGCATTGCCCTTGTCGTCAAAGTACATATCGTAATTGTTATTGTAGGGGAAGGTCGACACAGCAGATATCCTGCCACGCCTGATGACCTCGATGGAGTTTGATGTGATGACCCAGAACACATTGCGTTCCTCGTCCTTGATAAGCCTCAATACCACATCACTGGTCAGACCCTCGTCTCTGCCCATTCTTGTGACGCCGTCCTCTTTGATGACGTAAATGCCGTCACCGTCAGAACCTGCAAGTATCACGCCCTCCTCAAGTTCTGCAACTGTAAGGAAAACTGCGTTGACTATACCGTCATCGACACCTGCCGTTCGCACCACCTTGCCGTTTTTGATGACCGCCAGTCCGCCGTTGGTCCCTGCCAGCAAGCTGCCGTCAGAAGCGAATGAGATACATCTTACCTGATTATCGGGCATGCCGTCATCAACGGTATACTGAACTATCTTTCCGTCGGCGGTATAGCAGATAAGCCCCACATCTTCGGTATATGTAGCTATCCAGAGGGAACCCTCACTGTCCTCGGTGATGCAGCGTATCCTTGAACTGCCGATGAAGTCACATAGGGCGTTCTTCTTGATATCACCATACCTGCCTATTATCCTGAGACCGTTATCGGTGCCGATATAGAGGTCGCCGTTATAAAGATGTGCAGCGTTTGAGACTTCTTCGGGCAGACCCGAACTGCCGCTGACGTCAACAAAATTATTGGTCACCAGCTTCATGACGCCCTGTGTTGATGATGCACACCAGAGATTTCCCTGATAATCGGAGATCGTCATTTCGATGCCGCTGTTGAATGGGATATCATCGATCATGTTGAAGTTGCCATTTACATCAAGAAAGCCCACTGTGCTTGTGGAAGAAGCCCACACCCTTCCGCAGTCATAGCTTAACCAGTGAACGCTGCCGCCCAGTTCGGGGGCTTTGATACACTTGAGTCTTGAAACGCCCTCACCGAACTTGCCGTAATAGATGCAGCTTTCCTCAGTACCTATATACACCTTGCCTGTCTCGGTCGGTGATGCCATGATGGTGGTTATCTTATCTATGCCAAGATCGTCGCCCGTATAGCATTCTGTGACCTCACAGTCCTTTATCTCAAACATCATGCCGCCCGAGGTCTGACCGTAGACAAGACCGTCCTCTGCGGTATCAAGCTTCAATACACGTTCATCTGAAAGGTCCGCACCCGGGACGTCATGCAGCTTCATGGAGGTATCAGCATAACATAGTCCCGAGGTCGTGCCTATGAAAACATTGCCTTCCTCATCTTCAGCGAATATGCGTATCGAAGATGACGGCAGACCTTCATTGACAGTCAGGTGTGTGCTTTTTCTGCCGTTGATAACGACAACGCCGTTATCGTTTGTGCCGACCCATATCCTGCCCTGACTGTCCTGAAAAAGACCTCTTGCACTGGTCAGTCCGCCAGAAGTATCCATTCTTTCAAAGACAGTGCCGTCATAGCAGATAACGCCGCTGTAACCGCCTATCCAGATGCGGCCGTCATCAGCACTCAGAAGAAACATCGCATCAGATGTGGGCAGACCGTTCGAGGCATCATAGACCTCAGTCGTATAGCCCACGCCCGATATCTGTGATGATGCCGCATAACCTCCGCCGTAAGTCGAGTCATCTGAGGGGGCATATCCGTTTTTTCCGTCATCGGCATAAGCAGTCAGGCACAAGCAGAACTGCATCAGGAACGCCGCAAGGATAATAAAAACTGAGACCGATCTCAAACCCTTGCTTTTCATCTTACGGACACCCCCTTAGTTTTCACTGTATTTTTTCTGGATAGCCTTGACCTCAGGCAAAGCTTCCATAAAGACCTCCACGCACTTGGGGTCAAACTGGCTGCCTGCACCTTCCTGTATTATGGAAATGGCTTTTTCGATGGAGAATGCAGGTTTGTACACACGAGGTGATGCCAGCGCATCGAACACATCAGCCACCGACATTATGCGTGCCGCCAGAGGAATGACCTCACCGTGCAGACCTTCGGGATAGCCCTTGCCGTCCCAGCGTTCATGGTGGTAAGCTGCCATGTTTCTTGCTTCTTTAAGGTAGTTCTCTCCCTCCACCGTGCTGATGGCTTTCTCCATTATCAGCCTGCCTGCGGTGGTATGGGTCTTGATTATCTCGTATTCCTCATCTGTGAGTCTGCCTGGCTTGTTAAGTACATAATCGGGAATACTTATCTTGCCTATATCATGCAGTGGTGCGCTTCGCACGACGTCCGACATGAACTTGGGCGTTATCTTTTCGGCATAGTAGCCCTTCTTTTTCAGACCTTCCACGATTATCTTGACGTAGGCAGCGGTTTTCTGTATATGGGCACCTGTATCGGAGTCTCTGTTTTCCACCAGGTCTGCCATCGTGACGATAAGGCCGTCCTGCATCTTGGCTGTATTCTCGGAGAATCGGCGTATGCTTCGCATCTGTTCGGTCTGGTTCAGTGCCATGTCGCAGATAGCGTGGTAAAGGCGTTCCACCTCATCGCCCGTGTGTATATCTATCGAACGCAGGTCCTTGACGGAACTGTCAAGCTTTTCCTGATCTGTGCCTGCACCGATGAAGTCCTCAACGCCCGCAACGATATTGTTGATGGGGTAGACCATGTGTATGCCCGTCACCCAAAGCGCATAAGCCAGCACCAGCAGGTAGAAGCCTGCAAGTATAAGCAGCACATGGATAAGGAAATCGCTCATGTAATCTGCCATGTATTCGAGCGACACATCAGCGCCCGCATAAGCGACGCAAATTCCGTCATCATTCTTTATGGGCTGATAGACTGTAAGCACCCAGCCTGAGATATCGTCGCTTTCGATGGGAGCTATCTCATCGCCCGCAAACAGTGCGGGCAGATAGGGTTCAAAGGCTTCTTCAAACCCGATCACTTCGCCGTGTTCATAGGCGGGTGTATCTTCGGTGTCAAGATCGAACGCAACGTGGCAGCCGTCCTCACGTATCTGTACGATATACAGATACTTAACACCTGCGGCATTATCACGTATCTTATATAAAAGATCCTCCGTATCGGTATACCCGGGAACATTGTCACCTCCGTTTATGTAAGCTTCTATCATATCGGGGTCAACTACCTCGGCAGCAAATTTTGCAGCCGCAATTGCGATCTCGGTCTTTTCCTGCTTGGCATTACGGAAATACAAACGCATTCCTATAATGCCCATGATGATGGTCAGCGTTGAAGCCACAGTCAGCAGCATGACTATCATCCTGCTTTTCAGCGAGAATCTTATGCCGCCACTCAGCAGGTTCATTCGCTTTTTTTCGGCAGATGTGGGCGGTCTTTGCAGCCATGCGCTGTTCCTTATGCTTCTGCTTGTTTTTGCGGGAACAAAGTGAAGCACCAGCTGTGAAACGCCCAGTGCAAAGCCCTTGTCTATGGTATTGAGCAGGATATTCAGCAGTATGAACAGCAAAAATCCTGGCATCTTCCATACTGTTGTGACTGAATCCATCAATGCATTTACAGAATGGTTGACCGGACCGCCCAGCAGTCCCCACTGAATAATTCCGCCGGACAAGCCGCTTATCAGTGCGGTGGTAAAAATATAGATGACCACATTTTTTATCCTGCGGAACGAACGGTTCATAGAAAACCATGCGGTATACATGGCTATCAGCGCATTGACGATACCGAAGTATATGGCATCACTGTTGAACAAGGTGCATATAGCATTTGTCACGATGGCTGTCATTATTCCCGGGAACAGACCTGCCATCGCCGAAACACCTATCGTGCCGATAGTGTCAAGATACATCGGAAGCCCTGTTACATGCGCAATGAAGGCCATAATTACATTGACCGTGATACCTATGATAACAGACACCGCTCTCATCTTGCTGCCACGGTTTGATCTGTGAGAATATCTATCCATTGATCGTCCTCCCGACTAATTTTGAGCATAGTATCATTTTGACGCCTTCATTGTCCCTTTCATCTCATACATACGTTTATCTGCCAGATCTTCAGCTGTATCGGTCGACAGGTTGTCAGAGGAATAGATGGCGTAACCGTAAGCTATCCTGAGCGGTACAGGCGGAGAGACCTTCTCGTTATAATCATCTTCTGCAGCCTCAAGCTTTCTGAATGCCTCTGCGACAGCTTCTTCATCGGCTGTATCAAGTATGGCAGCGAACTCATCGCCGCCTATACGATAGCAGTCGCCCAGTTCTTTCAGGCTTTCACGAATGACATCAGCCGCTGCGATGATATGCTTGTCGCCCTCGGCATGGCCGTATTCGTCATTGACTCTTTTAAGAAAATTTATATCAAGCAGCACAATGATGCCGTCTCTGCCCGAAGCAGTCAGTTCTTTTTCCTTTTCGTGATAGGCTGCCCTGTTTGCAAGACCTGTCAGCACATCGGTATAAGCCAGCCTCTGCATCAGGTCTGCCTTGCCCTTTTCGACTATCAGGCGGTTCTTCTCCTTCAGCAGATACATGCCCTCAGCTATGATGAACACCAGCACGCCTATCCTTGTGAACGAACTTGAACCGTATTCACTGTTCTTTACGAACCAGAACCTCAGCAGGTCGATGCCCACACCGATGAGTGCGGCGGTCATGCCCACAAGCATCGTCAGCAGAAAGCGCTTTTCGATGGTGTTGTTCCTTGTCGCCTTTACCATAAGGAAGATGGTCATGAACATGGCGAACATGATATTTATATGCGAGAAGAGAAGCATATAATGCGGGTCAACGATGCCCAGTTCTGCCAGCGTGAATGTAAGGATAAAGTTTACGCCTATAAGTACTGCCAGCACGGGCAGCAGAATGGTGTCCCTGCGCTTTGCCGCACTTGCCACGAACGACACGGGCGGGTAAGCTATCATCATCATGCAGATATAGCAGATCATCTTGATAAGTTCGGGGCGCCCCGAGATGCTTTGAAGTATAAAAGTATCGTTCATCGACCAGACCCCGACGATGACTGCGAATATACCCAGTGACATAAAGCCCATCGGCTGATCGGAACCCGTGTTCTGCGAAGTAAGTTCAAGCAGCAGAAGCACTATGCCGAAAAAGACCATTATCAGGCACGCCACAAATTCAGGCAGACCCTGACGATAGATATCCACTATGTACCTTGCAGACGACTCAACATAAATATTTGAAAGATCTGCGGTATCGCCGTCATAAACGGGGGTCAGCGTCATGGTAAGTACGGCTGAATCATCGCCCAGCGGAATAACATGGATATAGTTGCCGTATGACTTTCCGATGATATTCGGATAAGTCGGGGCATAGTCATACACCGTCTTTCCATCGACCATGACTTTCAGGAAAGTATCCGAACTTTTCAGACAAAGATCCCTTTCGGAAAGATCGAGATCTGTAAGGTCGTGTTTTATGGTTATCTCCCCTGCGGGAAGTTCGCTGAGTGAGACAGTCCTGCCGTCCTCAGTGACCCAGTCGGTGCTGAGGTCATAGGGTGTGTTGCCGTATATAGGTTCACGCTCTACAAACTGTGAACCTACGATTATTACCATAAACAGTGTCAGTATCAGCACAAGCATATCTGTCCACTTTTTATTTATATGTTTTTTTATCAAGTTCAAAACTGCTCCTTTCCCTTTTATGATAAGCAAAAGAAATGTTGTGAAAAACATAACAAGGAGTGCTGTAAGCAACTGTGAGGCACTCAAATAAATGTTAAAAATGCTAACAGTAAAACTTTTGTGAACTTGTACCCCGCCTATTTACTCTATTCATATATTATATCACATTACATCAATTTTTACAAGTGGCAGACGACATTTTTAGTACAGTTTCACTCATGCATTTTTAACAGCAAAAGCATATATAGCCCGATATGACGGCAATTTTCATCTTTCATAACACCCTTTGACGCTGAAATTTTAACAGAACCATGAACTATGCTAATTCATCTTACAGATATATTTTAAGAAACAAGCTGTATTTTACAAACAGTTATGCCGTAAGAGACACCTTAGCAGCGATAGTTCGTAAGGTTGGTTTTACGACTGTTTATGCCAAAATTGTGAATAAAAATGCTCGATGAGATGCTTGACCACAGACAGGGCAAGTTCCGCTTGACTTCTGCACAAAAAAGATGTATAATAAATCATACTTTTGTAATAGACTTACTATGCTTAGGTGGTGGCGTATGTTAAACCAATTTTCAAGAACG
>CAMNMO010000079.1 GCA_946544695.1 uncultured Ruminococcus sp.
TCGACCCTCAGTCTTGCAGCATTTTCGCCGTACTTCACAAGTTCATCTTGCGTGACCTCATAAAGCCCTGCCTTTTTCAGTGCTGCCCTTGCCGATTCGGGGCTTTCGTAAGTTTTGCCCTTATATGCTTTCAGCTCGCCATCGGCTCCCTTTGCACACACGGCTATTATGCAGCATTCAGTGCCGTCGATCATTTTAGCACTGACAGCAGCCGCCTGCGGCAGACCCTCTTTATATTTTTCAAAACGATCCATAAATCTAAATTTCCTCTTGCGTCTGTTTTATATCAAAATTATAGTTGTGATTTGTTTTATCCTCTTTCCTTCTGCCCGCCGTTTCTTACATTTGCGGCTCTTTCTCTCTTGATCTTTTCATCAGCCTTCATGCGTTTGCGCTCCGCTGTCACAGCCATTTCCCACTCCAGCTTTGTGCGGGTCGCATTTTGCAGCTTTTCTGTATCAAGCACAAGTTCTTTTGATGTTGTATAGCTGTCATCACGGTTGATGACCTCTTTATCGACAGGGGCACCGTCAAAGTTCCCGCCTCGTCTGTCTTGCAAAGACATTGCAGTCTCTCCTTCTTTAGCTGACATTTTGTAAAGTCAATTTTACTTTACCTCTTTCTTTAAATACATTATAGCATACCCAACCCCGAATAGTCAAGAGTTTTAGCACAAAAATTTATGAATTTTACATTTATTTTGATTTAAGTAAAATGCATTTTACTTAAATCTCTTTTCTGAGCCGAAATACTCTCATGCAAGCATGCAAAAACGGCCGCCGTCACATTCGGCGACCGTCTGTGATACCATATCATTATGCCAACGCTGTCAGCAAGTTATCACAGCATATCCTCCAGAGCCTCGATGATGTCCTGCAATTCGGGCGAAGATATCACCACATCTTCCTGCATGACCTTTATCTGCTCCAGCAATGCCAGATCATTATCTTCTTCATTCTTTTTGCCGTAGATCTGTATCCTGCCTTCTTCCTCCATCTCACTGAGCTTTGAGGGCAGCGTGTTCACTATCTGTTTCAGGTAAAGCTGATTTCTTGCTTCCCTTGCGCCAAAGCCTATAAGCTCCAGCAGTCTCGAACATTGTTTCAGCTGCTCAGCAAGATACGTTACCACATATTTTGCCGCCTTCGTATTGCTCGGCACATAAAAGCTCCTGCCCTTGTCACACGCCTCGATGATGTTCTCATCGGAAAGCTCCTTGCAGATATTGTGGAACGTAGGCCTTGAAACTCCGTATTCTTCTGCCATGTGATTTTTGTACGAAAGCTTTTCTCCGATCGGATATTTGCCCCTGACTATATCTATCGCCACAGCCAGCTTGATATCCTTGTTCTTGTTGCTGTAAAAGTTGTACCTCATACTCTACCTCTTATCACCTGAACTGTAAAATGAAAAATGGATTTTACATTTTTATTGTAATACATTTTCTCACCTTTGTCAAGTATTTAACGATCAATTCAGTATCTCCTCCTTCGGAATACCTATTTTCAGGACAACAGCCGCTGACACCTTCGACACCTTGACACTGCCGCCGGGTTTTCCTGCGGCAGCAGGCGAACCTGCCGCATGCACCATATATCCGTTGCCCAGCGATATACCTACGTGATAGATATTATCGGGGTCATATTTCTTGTCCTTCTGCGAACCATAAGAATACAGCAGCAGCGCACCCGCAGTATCATCTTCATAAGTGTGTTCAAAATCGAAGCCGCCGTTTGCATACAGGTCCCCGTAAGAAGTCACATCGCCAAGTGTCTGACCGTAAACATATTTCACAAGTCCCAGGTCATCAAAACCGACGTTTGGATCCTCGCCTTCAAACACGAAAGGCTTGCCTGCCTGTTCTGCCGCCCTTGCTGCGAACTTGTTTGTTATTTCCATATTGGCAAGCTTTTTTGCATCAGCATCTTCTTCCTCATCGCCCAATCCCAGTTCGTCGTCTATTATCTCAAGGAATGCGTAGGTCAGGTCACGGGTCTCCACCATGCTGCTGAGTTGTTGTTCCAGTTTGGTCAGTTCGTCCTGTTCTTTGTCGATATCGTCCTGTTTTGGTTTCTTTTTGCCCTTAGCCTTGTCTACCTTCTTGGTCTGCTTCTCCACATCTTTTTTAAGCTCGTCTATCTTCTTGGTGTAGTTGTCCTCTATCAGTTCCTCGGCGTCCTTAGGCTTTATGTATATCCTCTTTATCTTGTGACCCTTGCAGTAGCTGTAACCCGTGCATGATGTTTTGTTCTCGGAATTGTCACAGGGTGCGCCGTCGATATTAGCATCATCACCGCTTGGTCTTTCCTCACGGAAAGAACCGTCAGCCCAGTGGTACTTGGTCTTGCGGCAGCTGTCCGTATGGGTATGTCCGCCGCACTCATAATAACGTGCGAGATGACAGGTAACAGAAGGAACGTTGCCCGAACCATCGACCAATTCCCAGTTGCACCACACGGTGCCATCTTCTGAGGGGTGCGCCTTGAAATAGTCTCTTGCGTCCTCCCAGTTCGTGTCTTTGTCTTCTGCTGCATTATAGTGGTCGTGTTCCTCTATACCGCAGCCGTATTCATCTGTAAGGTGGCCTGCACAGATAGTATGCTCGCTTCGGCAGCAGTCATGGCACTGCGCCGTATCCGAATGGAAACCTCTTTCAGCCTGCGGACACCCGTCCGACGCATGATGCTGTCCGCATGACGGGCAGACATCGGGCGTACAGTATTCTATATAATCTTCGCTGTTCACCACAAAGATATCATCTGCGATCTCATCATACATGTCGTCCAGATCCGACTTTTTCGGCACCACCAGTCCATATTCCGCCACCACCCTTGCATTGAACATGGGTGATATCATGCGCATGATGGCATCATCGGAATACATCAGTCTGTTTATCTTTTTCTCGCTTTTTGCAGCATCGGGGTCTATGGGGATATCCATGTCAAGTTCTTTGTTATAAAATCTCACTTCGTCATAGCTTCCCTTTTCTTTCAGAGATCTCATGATATCCTTTCGCATCTGCTTTCGGGATTCTTTTATCTTGTCACGCAGATATTCCTCTATGACCACATCGACAGGCTTGTCCTCTTCCTCCTTATCATCACCAAAGTGGAAGAAATTGCCGACCTTTTCCATGAACCCGCTGACAACTGTGGTAACGCCGCCGAAAACGCTGCCCACGACAGCACCTGTTCCGCCGATCACTACAACTGCGCCCGCTGCGACCATCACGATGACCAGAAGCGGCACCAGCAGATGTGACATCAACCCCCTTATAACTGCGGAAACGCCCTTCCTGACAGCATTCGCAGCACCCTTTGCCAGCTTGCCGCCCGCCTTTCGTGCAGCTTTTGCAATGCCGTTCTTCCTGACATAGCTGAAACCTGTTTTCACGGTCCTTATCCGCTTAGGCATGCCCTTTGCCGTCCTTACAGCGACCTTCGTGCCCGCCTTTGCGCCCAGCGCACTTGTCTTTATAAGCTTGCCCGAGGTGTGCACGCCTTTCAGGTAATAGCCTGTCGCACGGATGGCTGCATCATCGGAATCTATCATCACCTTAGATGTAACGTCAAGACCGACCGCACCTGCCTTAACGGTCTTTCTGACAGCAGCGGGGGTCTTTTTGATCGCCCACTTTGCGGTTTTCCCGCCGAATCTCAGCGTTCTCACCGTGTTCCTGCCAACGTTCCTTACCAGTATCTTTCCAGTCGCTTTGGCAAGTTCCTTACCTGTGCCCTTTTGCAGCTTCTTTACGCCCGCTGCGGTTATGCGGGTGTTCTTCCTGATGACGCCCTTTATTATCTTCAGATCCGAACCGACATCAGTCTTTATGGTTTTGCCCGCCTTGTACGCAACAGTGTTTTTCAGGCGTGTCTTTATCTTTGACTTTACATAGCGGCGGTAGGTGGTCTTGTATTCGTGGTCTTTCGTTCTTACTGACACGTCCCTGACGCCCATCGTCCTGACTCTTTTTTGCAGCGGTCCCAGGTCTATGCTTGTCCTTACGGTGACACGAGAATTCCTTATCAGCCTGTTCGCCTCAGATGTCACCCTTCTGCCTGTCTTTATCAAAGATATGGCAGCATTGCCCGTCTTGTCAGCAGCCTTGTAGACCTTTATGACACCACCCGCAGTGTTTGCCATATAATTCACCATCGAAGCAGTGCTTGATCCTCCGCCTGTCGAAGAAGCTGCGTTTTTCATCTGTCCTGCAAGATCTTTCGCCAGCGCAGATACTGATGTCACCGCCCCGGAACTGCCCACGCAGCCTTTCTTTATCTTTCTTTCATCTATCACTATCGGACTTCCGCACGGCATGTTCTCACTTCCTTATGTCTGCACATTTTTCTCTCATCGTCTCATCTTACGACAACACCGCACTTGCACAGTGCGGTGCGATCCATTTATACTGCTTCGAGGTCTTCTCGTTTGCTTCCTTCCTTAACGATATTGGTCTTTATGAGTTCATCGGTAAACTCCATATCAGCATCGCCCTTTCCGTTGTTCTCTATAAGCTGTGCGACATACTTCCTGATATCGTCGATATTTCTTTCCTCACCGAACTTGGTGGATATAAGCTTATACAGATAGCTTGTGGTCGGGAAGTCATCTTCAAACGGCACTACCACCTGTTCAGCAAACAGCAGTCCGCTGCCCGGTGCTGACTGTGTGACATATCTCTGTTCGTCCTCCGAAAGCTTCAGCATATCTGCCAGCGCTTTCAGGTTCTCCGACTTCTGCGAAAGCATCAGGACAAAGTCCGAGTTGCTTATCATGCCCCTTGCCACCGAGTTTGAAAGCAGGTCCTCGCAGTCCTGGGTGATGCCCGTTATAACAAGTCCGAACTTTCTTCCCCGCTTGTAAAGCTGGCGCAGATACTGTGCCGCAAAATCGTTCCTGAACAGTACATGTATCTCATCTGCGTAGGTATATGTTCTTCTGCCCTCAGCAAAGTTTGTTGACATCTTGTCCCAGATAAAGTCAAGTATTATAAGCAGCGCTATCTGTCTCAGCTGTTCACCCAGTTCCTTGATGTTGAAAACAACGAACCTGTTGTTGTAATCAACATTGGAATAATCCGCAAACACGCCCATCGAACCGTTGATATAGTAGTCGATGCCGTCTGCTATCTCAGCTGCGCCCTCAGCGGTCAGTCTCATGGACTGTATCTCGTTATAGAGGTCTTTCAGGGTGGGCAGATATGCCGTATCAAAGCCGTGTGAAAGATACTCATGGTAGGAATTCTGCACAGCACGGTCGATGATCGTCTTCTGTGCGGGGGTTATGCTTACATATCCGTTGGCGTCCTGCATCATGGACTGAACTATGGACATTATATAGTCGCTCTTCTTTACAAGCGCTTTCTTCTTCTTGACTTCGAGAGGTGTGGTCATCACATCGTCGGTAACATCGAGACCGTAGTTCTCACTCATGTCCATAGGGTTGATATGAACGTCCGAACCGGGAGATACCGTGATGGGCACGCCCATGAATATCTCACAGAAGTCCACATACTCAGCCTCTGGGTCGATAACGATAACGCTTGTCTCGTCATCTCTGAACAGGACGTTGAATATCTCACGCTTTACCGCAAAGGACTTGCCCGAACCCGCAGAACCGAGAACGAATCCCGAAGGAGTCTTGAACTGTGTTCTATCGCAGAGTATGATATTGTTGGATACCTGATTGATGCCGTAATAGAAACCGTTCTTGTGATAAAGTTCGGTGGAGTTGAACGGCAGGAAAAGCGATGCAGCTTCGGTGGTCATGGTCTTGTCCACAAAAAGCTTTCCTCTGGGGCTTATGCCCATCGGGAAGGTTATCTTCATGGCTTCTTCCTGCTGGAAATCAAAGCTGGACATCTGGCAGGTGAACTTTCTTGCAACGCTCATGACTATGCCGCAGTTCTCTTCGAGTTCTTCCTTTGTCTTGCCGTAAACCATGCAGGCAAGCGTCACAAAGAACATCTTCTGTGACTTGTTCTGTATGAAGTCCATAAGTTCTGCCGCCTGCTCGATGGACCTTTCAAGGTTTGGGGGCAGGAATGCCTTTGAATAGCCGCTCTTTGCAGCACGCTTTTCATACTTTATCTCATCGTTCTTCATCGAGGCATAGTTTCTGCCTACCATTTTCAGCGTCTTGTCGCTGGCGATGGGCTCGATGCATACAGTCGTCATCAGCGGGAAGTCCACATCAACGAATTCCTGAATGAAATCAGTGCTCATGCTTGCGGGAAGGTTCGAGATATACAGGCATCTGTAAAAGCCGTCATCGATCTTAAAGTAATCCTTCTTGTCCATTCCGGAGAAGCTTGACGGTGCAACGTAGTCCTTGCTGGAAAGTCCCTGCTTTTCAAGGAAGTTGTAATTGATCCTGAAAGTTCCCTCTCTGCCCTTGCGGAACTTGTCATGCAGCAGTTCAAGACGCTCGGTGGTGCTCATCAGCCTTGCATTGCTTCCTATGGGGGTCAGGTTCTTCTGGATAGCGTTCTCCATTCTCAAAAACTTCATCTCAGCCTCAAAGGGGCTGTCTGCCTTCATCGAAACGGTGAACATTTTTTCCTGACGGATATTCTTCTTGGACTTTGCCACAGCGATATCCATAACATGGTTATATTCTTTTCTGTGCACATCGAAGTCGTCGTTGCGCATGTGATAATGCACGTTCTCCAGCATCTCAGATTCGCTGACTATCCTGTTGTCGATGGTTATGGACAGGTAGATATCCTCAGAGAAGAAGTTGAGGAATTCTCCCCATCTTACAAATATCTGCTCCTGTTCCTCCTCCTTGATATTGGTGAAGTTTACGTCTTTGAGACGATAGCACTTTGAATATACGCCCTCCTCTACTTCAAAAAGTCCGTTGTCAAAATCAGTTATGTAAGGCAGGGTATCCTGTGCGCTTTTGGGGATAAAGGTCTTTGCCTTTTTCCTTTTGAGCATGCCGTCATTCTTTTTCTTGATCTCCTTGACGCCGTCCCTGACCACTTCCTTGCGGCGTTTGAGAACTTCATTATTATATTTCCTGAGCATCGCACCTTCCTTTTTGTCAGGCACATACTCGGGGTCTGCCTCCTGCTTTGCAGCTATCTCGTCAGCAGCAGCTTTAAGCTTGTCGAATTTCGATTCCTTAGAAGACTTCTTTTTATCGGCAGCTTCCTTTTTAGCCTTCTCGACCTTCTCTTTTATCTTCACAGTCACAAGATCGCTGTTTTTTATATCTTTCATTCTGAGTTCCTCTCCGTTCTCCTCAGCTTCAAGGCAAAGGAACAGCTTTTCAAAGCTTGCTTCCTCCTGAAGCTTTTTTTCTTTCTTGTCAAGGGTCTTTTCGGGATACATGTCTTTCAGGTCTCTGCGCCACTTGTTGTCGCTCTTATATATCCTCTTGACAGGGAATTTCAAAAACTTTATTATCGCTGACTTCAGAAAAAGCTCGAATGGCATACCGTTCACAGTCACAAAGCCGCAAGCCACTATGGGCACGCCTATCAGCACTATGATGAACGGAAGTATATCCTCGTTTATAAATTGCTTACCGAACAAATGCAGCGGAACACCTATGCCCAGCGCCAGTCCTATCGTGACCGCCTGGCGGCAGGTCAGACCCAGCACTATCTTTTCTTTATATTCTCGTATATCCTTTGGGATAACTATCTGTATCATGATCGGTTCTCCTTATCCTTCGCCCACTATCTTGCTTGCCCACTGACCTGATTTGAGCATGCCCATGACCATCATAAGCCCTGCCATAAGCATGGTAAACGCCAGCGAAGAAAGGTCGTTGGCATCTTTGGCTTCATTGACTGCCTTTGTAAGAAAAGCTTCAAACAGCTGTACCGACAGCACCATTATAGGTCCCTGCAATGCGCAGGCACAGTATGAAGCAAAGAACCTTTTGGGTATCCTGCCGTGATCCAGCAGCAGCATGCCGCAGGGCAGCGGATACATCATGCGGTACATGGTCAGCTCGAACATTCTGCCATACGCCATGACCACACCCACATAGAGTATTATCTTGATAGCCAGCAGCGGCAGCAGCAGTGTTACCAGCGGCACGATAGCCTGTATGAAATTCAGGTCGTTCAGCGTATTCTGAATTATTTCCACTATCTTATCCACATTGCCCGATACAGTAGCATCTGAAAGCACGAGCGTATTATTACCATCAGCTGCATTCACAACAGTCACAGTATTATTCCTTGTAGCCGCAGTTACAAGATCGTTTGCCGTAGCTGTCAGTGCGTCTATGATAGTACCGCCTATGGAAAGCGCCGCCTTGGCAACAGCGAATTTCAGACCAAGCCCCACCACGTATTCAAACTTCACGCTCTCTATCTTGATGGTATATTTCAAAAATTCTATCATAAAAAGCACGCCGCAGATAACTGTCGCATAATTTGTAAGAACGCTCGTTATGCCCATCGAAACTCCGTCAAACGGGTTCATTGAAGGATCCATCTTTATGATAGACAACATGTCCTGTTCCTGACTCGGGATACTGCTTACAAGTGATTTGAAAAAATTCACCACCGATTCAGTAAAATCAAGTGTCACTCCGACAGCAGTCAGCCCGCCCAATGCCATACTGATCATTTTCCGTTCTCTCCTTAATCATCATCGTCTTCTTGTTCTTTCGACTTTTTGCCCAGTCTTTTTGTTATAAGAAATGCTGTTCCGAACACAGCAATAAACACCAGCGTTACCCAGTTGTCTTTCAGTATCCCGCCGAAATTTTCTTTGGCATTTTCTGCGGGGGTATTCTCATGAGGGCGTTTATCGGAAAAATCCATTCTTTCACTTTCGGGTACTTCCGTGTCATCAAGCGACACAACGATCCTGCTTTCTTTATGCACCACATCTTCGTCCGCTGTGACTTCTGCCGTCTCAGTGAGACCGCCGTCCTCTATCTCGTATTCAACGTTGTTTTTCATATCCATGTACACCGTGAACAGATCGGGCATGCTGCCTGTTTCCCTGCCCTGTTCCAGCAGCCACTCCCACACGCAGCGCACCTCTTTGCCGATGGCAGTTTTAAAGCCGTCATATTCATCATTATTCTGACTGTAATCCTTAAAGCTGCCAAGACCTTCATCAATGCCGTCCACCGCATAGGGATCGGCGGGGTCCAGGAACATATACGCCCTGTATGACAGCCAGTAGCAGTAGAATGCTTCCGTCTCTGTCAGTTCTTTGTAGACTTCGGGGGTGTAGTATTTGCCTGTGCCTTCATAGAACATTTTCTTGATGAAGCTTTTGTTCAGATGGAACAGCAGTGACTGCGAAGCATCGTTTTCATCAAGCCCTATCTTTTTGGTGTTGCTGACAAACTTCTGCACCACCTGCCTTGCAGCTTCAAGATCATCAGCCTGCTGTCTGGTTATACAGCCGTCAGCCTCAGCGCCTTCTGCGATGTCCCGCTGCCGCCTGAAACTGAGGACCACCATCTCGTTCTCATTTTCAGCCATGAAGCTATCCATATCTATGCCGCCTATATCATAGCCGTCCACATCGTCCGAGAAAGTGACTGCATATATCTGATATTTATCAAGCTCGATCTCCGCCTTGAAATCATTGTCCTCATCGAGAAATACTCTTTTTTCATCAAACTGATTTGAGAATATCATCTCAAAGTCATAGTTGCCGTCATCGAGCCATTCCTGCGGCATCATCGCCATAATGCTCACCTTGCTCGTCTCGGACTGTTTCTTTGTTTCTGTTTGTGATGAGTCGGAGCTTTTGCTTTCAGCCTTGCTGCTGTCCTGCGCATAGACCGAAGCAGGTGTAAGCACCGCCGTCATGCAGGCTCCCGCAGCTGCGATCAGCGCAACGAACTTTTTCATTGTATTCCCCTTTTCTTTGCTCTGTTGTTCTTGTTCTTTGATACTATTTTTCTTTATGGTTATCCCGCTGACACACCAGATCGATCGGTGTTATATCAAAGCGTAAAATACCCGGCGGTTATCATTTTCCCCCAGCCGCAGGCGAAGGGTGTATGATCATTTTTTTCTTTTACAGTAAACGACATATCCGGTCTTAAAAAATACCTTATGATCATGCGCTGCTAAATGATAACGGTGCATGATGATAAA
>CAMNMO010000080.1 GCA_946544695.1 uncultured Ruminococcus sp.
AGAATGAGCTGGATACATAGTAGTCGTTCCAGTACCATACGATGGAGAACAGGAATACTGTCAGGAATGACTGCCTTGCGTTAGGTATCATGATCTTTACATAGGTGTAAAGAGGTGAGCAGCCGTCCAGATATGCAGCGTCCTCAAGTTCCTTGGGCAGTCCTCTGAAGAACTGACGGAAGATGAAGATGAACAGACCGCCTCTTATACCGTTTGCGAACAGTGCGGGCAGATACATGGTCCACTGGCTGTTTATCAGTGAGCTGGACTTGCCAAGTGTCAGGATATTTGCCAGTACCTTGGGAGGATAAGCGTACTGCATGTACAGCGGTATGGTGGTTATCTGAGGGGGCACGATTATCATTGCGATAACAACGCCGAACAGAATGTTCTTGCCCTTGAACTTGAATCTTGCGAAACCGTAACCGGTTATCGAGCATGTAGCCACCTGAAGCAGTGAAGCTATCAGGTTCAGCCTGATGGTGTTTATAAGGGTCTTATCGAACTTCATAACGCCCCATGTCTGCTTGACATTGTCCATTGTGAAGCTCTTGGGGATCCATATAATTGAGGGGTCATTCATCTGCTCACTGGGTCTGAATGCTGTTGAAAGCATGAAGATCAGAGGATAGAGAATGATGAAGCACAGACCAAACAGTATCAGAAATCTGAAAACAGGCCAAACGGCATTTATCATCTTCTGCCTTCTGTTATACTTGATTTGCTCGGGAGTCAGGAACTTTTCAAGACCTATCTCCTTCATGCGCTTTTCACGAGCCTTGATCGCAGCTTTACGTTCTTTTTCAAACTGCTTTTCTTCTTTTTTAGTCGCCACTTCTATCCCCCCTTTACTCTACTTCGTAGTAGATGACCTTGTTCAGTATGGCAACGATGATAGCCAGGCAAACACCGATTATTGCGAAGTATGCCCATGCCATTGCCGCTGAATATCCGTGATCCCAGTTGGTAGACTTGTTAAGAACTATGGTCATTACCTTGTTGCTGGGGTCAACGAACGAGTCAACTACTGTATAAACTACGCTTGCGAGTATCATAGGGCTGATCGTAGGAAGTGTGATCTTCCAGAAGAATTCCCATGATGTTGCACCCTCCATCTGCGCTGCTTCCTTAGATGCAGGCGAGATGCCCTGGAGTGCTGCCAGTATCAGAAGTATCTGTATACCCGAGTTCCACACCAGGTTGAAGATGTCGGTCGTCAGCGAATTGATGATGCTCGACAGTCTGTCGCTGATGTTGTAGATACCCAGGAAGTTCAGCAGCTGGTCAACGAGGTTAGCCTCGAACATTGTGCTGAACTGCTCAGAACCGCCCGAGTAGCCGCCTGTGCTCATGTTACCGTTGATGATGTCCATTACAGGACCGGTAGCTATGATAACGGGCAGGAAGAATACTGCTCTTGAAAAAGTTCTTCCCTTGAACTTCTGGTTAAGTACCAGTGCGATGAATATGGAGAATATGATTATCAGAGGTGTTCTCAGCGCCGTATTCTTCAGCATGTCCACCAGTGCCAGTGAATAATCCTGGTCCTTACGGAAGGCATTCACGTAGTTTTTCCAGCCGATATACTTCATCTCCATGCCGCCGGGCTGTACCTTAGTCTCATTGAATGAGTAGATAAGTGACACGATAAGCGGCATTATGAAGAAATAGATGGTTCCCAGTGCCCACAGGGCAATAAAGCCGTAACCGTAGAGACCTTTTCTCCTCTCATAAGAGAGCTTATGCTTTTTCTCTGCCTTTGCAGGCGCTGCATTGACGGAAGTATTCTTAGCGGTAGTTTTCTTTTCTTTATCGCTCATTATCTCAAACCTCCTTCAATACAATTTTCTATGCTGATGTTCTTGCCGTCAACAGAAGCAGTAGCTTCCTTCTTGTTGACTACGACAACAACATCATTCTTGCCGTCCTTGGAATAAGTAGTGGTGAACTCATTGCCGTCGTCGCTGATCTCATACTTGCTTATAGTATAGTCGCTGACGCCGTTGAGCAGCTGGCTTTCAGCCTTGTACTGGTTAGCAGCCGCCTCAGTCCAACCCTTGTAGTTAGTGTAGTACAGCGTGTTGTAGTCAGTATCCTGAAGCACATCGCTGTCTGCATAAGTGAAGTCGTAGTGGATCTGCGAACCCGATGCGAGAGCCAGCATAAAGGTCTCATCAGTATTGGAACTCTTGTTGATCGCATTGGACGAATAAGGAACATATCCGTGCAGTACCATCTGATAGAAGGGTATATCGAAGTCTGTCAGATCGAAACCGCTGGACGATACAGGCACGCCCGTTACTGTGGAAACGTAAGGCAGAACATAAGCGTTAGCCTCATCAGCTATCAGCGAACCGATAGATTCCTGAGCGGACTTATAGTTTTCGACCAGAGTATTCATGGTCTTGTTTCTGGAATACGTATCCTTTCTGGTATAATCTCCGACCAGTCTGGTAGAGAACATACCGAAACCTGCCTTGTCGATATTCTTATCCTTATAGCTGTCAGTGATCTGTTCAAAGGTCTTCTGATACTTGCTGGGTGACAGCAGTGCGGGTGCAACGCCCTTCTGTGCCACGCCGAAGGACAGGCTGTAAGATGACTGTCTCGAATAAGCGTTTGAGATCCTGATAGCGGTACTGGTAAGTGTCCAGTAGCCTGCTGACGATCTGTCCATCGTGAAGTTGTTCATCGAAGGATAAACTGTAACGCCTTCAGTGTTGCAGAAATCCTCAAAATCACTTCTGCCGCCCAGTGTTCCCGAGGGGCTTGCCTTTGTGGAGATATTGCCCTTGATGGAAGCATTGGTCCAGTCGTTATAGTTTACTGTGAAATCATAAACGCCCTTTTTCTTCAGTTCATCTACGATCTCGCCTGCCTGCTCAAAACCTGTTATCTCGGTCTTGAGATTGAAGGGCAGACCCAGTATGGAAGTCCTCTTGAGAACGCCGCCGTACATATCCATATACAGCTGATCGTTTGAGGTATCCTGTTTCTTGAGGCCCTTCTCATTTATCAGGTAGTTTCTGTAAACCTCAGCGCAGTCGGCATAGTTCACATCGCCGCCGTCCTTAGAGGATACGGGATAGTAATGTATGCCGAACCTTTCGGTCTTGATGCCGTCCTTCTCGAACACGTTCAGCTTGTTGGCGCTGTCGCCGCTCATGAAGAACGCATCTGAGGAACGTGTCTCGAACTCGAAGTAGCAGTTGTTGTATACCTGCTTGTTCTGACCGCTGACCTGTGCCCTTGTGTAAACGTTAGAGTCACCGTCTGTAACTATCGCAACGATACCGCCGTCACCGTTTACAGTGCTGAGAACGGGCAGGTAAGCCTGTTCTGTAACTCTGGGAGCGGTCAGGGGGACCATAGTATAGTCTCTGCCGTAGACCTGCTGAACGTAATCGGGGTAGTTGCCCTTGCCGTTGTTATAGTTGATAACAGCGCCGCTGCCGTCGGGGATTATCATGTAGCCCTCAGTGGGGTTGCCGTTGTAATCTACCGAAGGAGTAGCTGCGAAATAGGGGCAAAGCTGGAGCTTTGTCAGTATCTTGCCGTCAACGGTCGAAGTATTCTTCTCCTTGATATCGGCAGTATCAACATAAACATACAGGCTGTCATCACAGAGAACGTAGTTCACATCGAACTCAACGCCTTCTGTATTGTACTTATAATGTATCGTTGCGCCCTTATCGTTGGTCTTCCAGCTTACCTTTGCCTTGTTTGAGTAAACAGGTGCAGCGGACTCTGTCCTCTTTTCCTGTCTCAGGTCACCGACCTTGATAGCGCAGCTGGAAGCTATCTGCTTTCTCAGTGCAGTTTTCATCATGTCGCCCTTTTCGGGGTCAACCACGATGTCATCGGCAAATACGTTGATAGGCGATGTCCACCAGTACTTGCCTGTTTCCTTTACATAAAGCCCGAGTCTTTCGTTCTCCTCATCACCGTAAAGAATGAAGTTGTCATTCTCGCTGAGCTTTTCAGCCATCTCGGCTGCCTGCTCATCGGTGATCTTATCGGGGAGCTTATCCTCATCACCCGAGGTGCTCTCGTCCTCAGCGGAGGTCTCTTCCACTGTTTCCTCGACCGCTGCAGTATCCTCCTCGGCATCAGCCGAAGTTACTGCCATAGAACCCAGAGGCGTCAGCATTGCAAGACACAAACCAAAGACAACAGCTTTTTTATAACTTTTGTTTGCCATTTTTACACCACCGTTTCTAATTAGCCTCGGATCCTATAAGCGATCTCAGTGTAGATCTGATATACGAATACATAAACCTGCTGGAACAGTGAGAGCAGCAGTATTGCCAGGAACAGTATCAGCAGCATAGCTACCAGTGTCAGCACCATCGAAATGAGGGTCTTGCTGAACGAATACTGGTGGCAGGCTCTCATTGCCTGGATCATCAGAACGATTGACCAGCCAAAGCCCAGGTAAGTCAGTGCAGTGATCCATATAGATTCTTCCTGCACCAGGAAATTCGAGAATATCACCTTGATGATGGTGCACACGATATAAGGCACGAGAGAATAAGCGGAGTATATGCTTATCTTTCTGAATGTGCCCTCGCCTTCCAGCAGAGTGCATATCGACCAGTTGCCCACGCACCAGGTGAAGTAATATACCACCGACTGAACTATCAGCGGTACGACGTTGAAGATCTTGACATAGTTGTTGTTGAACTGGAAGCCTGTCAGCTGTCTGTCAGCCACCATTGCAACGAACAGGAAGAAAACTATTACCAGGGCGATCCTCATTGAACCCTGCTTCTTCCATCTGAGGTCCTCGAAGCCCTCCACGGGGTGGAAGATGCAATGCTTCAGCCAGCCTATCGGTGTAAATTCATACATAGCCTATCTTCCCTCCCGTCTTGATTTTTTCTTGCCGAATCTTCCCTTTATCAGGTACTTGCCCTTCTTGTGCATCTTTGAAAGTACGAACAGGAAAACTACCAGCACTGCCAGCACGATGATAATAGCTGTGAAGTTATCTCTCAGGAATTCTTCTCTGGCATACTTGAAAGCCCTGTCATAGTCGTCCTGATCGTAAGCAGTCTCGAAGTAGTCCAGCGCCTTGCTGTACTCGCCCTCGTTCAGTGCTGCCTTGCCAAGACCGATATATGCCATCGGGTAACCGCCGTCTCTTGCGATAACGTTCTCCCAGATAGGCTTTGCATCGGAATATCTGCCCTGGTCATACAGTTCAACTGCTTCGTGCATCAGTGCGCCGAAGGTAGTTTCGGAATAGATGGTTATATCATTCTTAGAACCGTCTATAACATAGATGTTGTTGTTGTAAGCTTCAACAGCGTTGGGGTTGGAGAAGCTTCCTCTCTGGTCATTGGTGGAGTTCTTGGTACCGAAGATGCAGAGAAGTCTGGCATTTCTGTCATACTGGAAAACTCGTCCCGTAGCGAAGTCGAGTACGTTTATCAGTCCGTTGTCAGCCACGCAGATATCTGTAAGTCTGGTGGAGTAGGTCTGGTTTTGTGTGGGGTCGTACTCAGATGCGATATCACCGAACTTGTACTCATTACCTGTGGAGTTATCCCAGATATTGTAGCCTGCGGGGTTCAGCTTCTTTACTGCGTCCGTGGTGGTGTTTGCCGCCTCGGTAACGGTGTAGATGAAGCCGCCGTCGTCGATATCGAAGTTAGCATACTCAACAGGTACGTTTCTTGTCATACCCGAGATCTGCTCGTTTGATGCGAACTTTCTCCAGAGTTTCTGTGCGATAACGGAAGCTGTTACCTCAACTCGGTTCGCACCGTAGTAGCCCTGGAACTTGCCCGAACGGTTGAACTGAACGGCGCCCTGGTTAACAGAGGTACAAACAGCATAAACGTTCTCAGCGAAGTCTGCAACTACCTTTGATGGGTTGAATGTCTCGACAGTATACAGGTCTGTATCAGGTCTGGTATACTCCTGGACCAGCTTCAGTTCGGTCTCAGACTCGACCGAAGCCTTTACAACTCTTGAATTCTCGTAATCTGCGATATAGATGTAAAGGGGCTTGTCGTCATAGAGACTTCTCTTTACATACACGCCCGATGGCGCAGCAAATCCGCCGCCGTCGGTAACGCCTGCATAGGCGCCTATGACCTCAAGTTCCTCATTAAGCCTGAGGATACGGTTATTGTCTGTATCAGCGATCCAGAACTCCTTCTCGTCGGGATCGAAGTACATATCCTTGGGGTTTGCAAGTCTTGCCGAAGCATTCTCGCCAATGAACAGCGGGTCGCTCGGATCGGACAGCCTGCTGAGTCCCATATCGTAGCCTGTTACCGTTTTGTCGATACGGTATGCGTTCTGCGAAGGTATCGAATCGTTCCAGGTATCGTAGATGTAGGACTTGTAGGGTTCTGCGGCGAAGGCGTCCAGCGTCATCGACATTGCAGCGACGGCTGCCAGCCCTGCGCAGAGAATTTTCTTAAAAGAATTTTTTATTCTCAACACTACTTATCACCTTTTTCCTTTTCTGATCTCATGTCGGATAGCTTATCAATCCTTCATACCGGAGTTCGCCATGGTCTCCATTACGTTGCCCTGGGCAATCAGGAATACCAGCAGCGGAGGAATGAGCAGTACAACGCTCGATGCGAAGGTAACGCCCTGGCGGGCAAGACCTGCTGCTGAGATCTGCTGTACGACTGTGGGTAGTGTTTTGAGTTCTTCGGAATATGTGAGGGCGCCGCCCTGCATGTTCCATGCGCCCTGGAATGCGAAGATGACCAGTGTCATCAGGGCGGGCTTGGAGTTGGGGACGATTATCTGCCAGCATATCCTGAAAAGGCTTGCACCGTCCACCTTAGCTGCCTCGACCATAGCATCATGTATGGTGGACATGGACTGTCTCATCAGATACAGACCGATGGAGGTGGAGATGCTGGGGAGTATCAGTGCCCAGTAGGTATCTATCATGTGCAGCTTAGCCATTACCATGAACTGCATGATCCATGTTGCGTTGGAAGCAAACAGCAGGGCAAGCACGATGATCTGGTTTATCAGCCTGTCACCTGGGAATCTGCACTTTGCCAGTACGAAAGCTGCACAGCAGCAAACGAACAGGTTAGCGGCACAGATAACGATGGTGATAAAGAAGCTGTTGAAGATATATCTCGACAGCGGCACCTGCCAGGAGTTAGCCGCAACTCTGAACATATCCGAGAAGTTTCTTCCTGTGGGATTTATGACGTAAAGCTTCGGAGGAAACACGAACAGTTCCTCAACGGGCTTCAGCGACTGTATCACAGAATAGTACAGCGGGAATACCATGAATGCACCCAGAAGTACCAGGAATATGAAAATGCACACGTCACCTGCGAGAGAGCCGTTGATAGGCTTCTTCTTGGCAGAGACCTTGAGCTTTTCGATAGACTGCTTTTTTCTTCTTCTAGCCATTTGGAATATTCCCCCCTTTTAATCAAGATACTTGCCAAGGATCCAGTTTACGCCCTTATTGGCAAGGAGCATCGCAGCGAACAGCACAAAGCAAATTGCTGACGAATAGCCCATCTCATAACGTATCCAGCCGTAGTCGGTAGCGTGGTTCATTATGGTATGTGCTGCGTAGTCGGTGGAAGGCAGACCTACCAGGTTCTGACCTACCATACCAACTGTGAACGAAGTGGATATCTGCATAACGGCAGCGAACAGCAGCTGGGGACCCATTGAAGGGATAGTGATCTTGAAGAGCTCCTGCCATCTGTTCTTGATGCCTTCGATAGCGCCTGCTTCGTACATGGACTTGTCGATATTCTGGAAGCCTGCACGGATAGCAAGGAAGCCTGCACCCATGGACATCCACAGCTGCACGATGATAACGACTGTCAGTATGTATCTTGTATCAGTGATCCACTGTGCAGGCGATTTGAGGATACCCAGATCCATCAGCACTGCGTTCAGGTAACCGTAGGAGTCGCCCGAAAGGATCAGCTGCCAGGTAACGTATACCGAGGTAGTCATCGAAGGTGCATAAAACACGAAAGTGAAGAATGTTTTCAGGAATGCGTTCATCTCGTTTATCAGCCAAGCTATAAGGAAGCTGAGCACGTAGGAGAACGGACCTGTGAAGATCGCAAATATCAGGGTATTTCTGACTGCGATCAGGAATACATCGTCATTGACGAACAGTGTGTAGAAGTTTGACAGACCGACCCACTTGGGCATCTGTATCATATTGAAGTTTGTAAAGCCCATAGGCAAAGACATAACAACAGGTACTACCGTGAAGATGATAAAGAAGATCATGAAGGGTATGAGCATGAAGTAGCAGCCCTTATTAGCCTTCATCATGTGCCAGGTATAAGCCCATTTGCCTTGTTTGTTCATAGGACCTGATTTTTTAGCCATAACACACTCTCCTTTCCTTAGTCTAAGCCGAGGTCTTCACGCTTACGTGTGATCTCGTCGTTGATATCCTTGTTGTACCAGAACAGGGTATCTCTTGCATTCTCGTTATCGTTGACAACGCTTCTGAATGCGTTCATTACGTTTCTTGTTACGCCGTAGGAAGCGGGGATTATCGGTATCTCGACCTGAGCGTTCATCTGGTCGAGCAGCAGATCTGCTTCCTTGGTGGTCCATGACAGACCTCTGAGGGCTTCCTCATTTGCGGTAGCATAACGACCCATCGGTCCCAGTACAGACTCGATGTTGTTGCCGTACTTCATCTGGGTATCAGCGCTTGTGAACCACTTGATGAAATCCCATGCAGCATCAGGATCGGGAGCCTTCTTGAATATGACGCAGCACTGACCTTCGGAGTTAGCCGCATGGTTCAGGTTGCCGTTCTCATCGAATGTGCCGGGAACTGCCCTGAATGACCAGCAGCCCTTGATCTCGGGTGCAGCCGCAGTCAGCTGGTTGTAGAATGTGTAGTCGTTTACCAGCACAGGCATGTCGCCCTGTCTGAATCTGGTGAACGCATCATACTGCTGCTGGAAGCTGTATGTGGTGTAGAACTTTGTCCAGGTATCGAACGCTTCGATAGCGGGCTGCTGATCGAAGGTAGTTTTCTTCTGATCGGGTGTGTAATAGTTAAGACCCTGCTGCAGCAGCATCATTGCGAAGGTATTACCGTTCTCTGTAACGGCAGATACTATCGTAACGCCCGCAGTGGCAGTTGCGGGAAGTCTCAGACCTACCTCGAGGTAGTTTCTCTGGAGAGTGGGCAGGCAGTTGATTATCCTGTCCCAGGATACCAGATCGTATTCGGGGTCTATACCGTACTCAGAAAGGATATCTGTTCTGTAAAACAGCATCGGGAAGTTCTGTGTACAAGGCAGACCGTAAACGCCGCCGTCATAGGTATACAGTGTCATGATATTGGGTGCAAATCTCTTCACGACCTCATCATAGTCACTGAACTGGGTGATATCCACCAGCGTGTCTCTTACAGCCAGCTGTATGGGGTAGTCACCGCCCAGGAAGAGTGCCATATCAGGACCCTTGCCCGAGAATGTAGCCTCTGTTATACCGCCCTGAACGAGCTTGAGGTTGATCTTGGAATCGGAGTTTGCGTTATAGTCGCTGTCTATCAGTTCCTTGATAACTACGGCGTTATCACGGCCGAGGGTTATCCAGCACTCCTGTGCTGTTGTATCCTCATCGTTGGAAAGGGAGTTGTAATCCTCAAAGAACGAACCGATGAACGACTGGAAACCGTGACCCACGGTGCCGAAGAACGAAGTGCTGAACTCGGAGAAATCAGTATTCTCGGAGCAAAGCTCGATCTTATCGACTTCGAGGGGCTGCATCCTGTAAGTATTTATAAAGGTCGATACCGCAGTAACATTATCCTTGATCTGTCCCATCATTTCAGGGATTATATCAGGCTTCTTCACACATTTGTCAAGTACGATCGCCATTTTCTCAAGCGTCTCGGCTTCTGTTCCGCCCGAACCCGAGAGCTGCTCGATCCGTTCCTTCTCCTGTCTCAGCAGCTTTGCGTTGTACTCAAAGTCGCCGATGATATCGGGTATAGCCACATCTATCATGTAGTTGTTA
>CAMNMO010000081.1 GCA_946544695.1 uncultured Ruminococcus sp.
TCCGCTGACATCGATCTGCTTTTTGCTTGGCGTTGTGCCTTGCTGTCTGATAATGCATTTCGGCATGCTGCATGTCAGCATGAACAGACCCGAAACGGCGGTAGGCGCTGAGGGGCTTGCGCAGGTACACAGGTATCTGGGGCTGCTGCTGGCGGTGACGCTGGCTGTGCCGCTGACGATAATAACAGGGTCGGTGCTGGGGACGCTTATTTTTTCACGGGTGAAAAACTGCGGGTACAAGTATTCTTATGTGATAGCTTCGGTGGTGCTGGCTTTCGGACTGATGTTCTTCATACCTAAGCGCAGCGAGATCGACTTTCAGCAGGAGGTCAAGGGATACGGCGGCTGGCAGGTGGTGCAGATGGCGAGAATGTATTATTCCTGCGGCAGAGACCTGAAAGAACAGTCTACCAGAGAAGCGGTTTTGAAAGGCGCTGCGACCGATGTGAGGGATTACAGCTATACTGTGGGCGGCAAGGTCCATAAATACGTGGAGTTGTATGAATATTTTTTGCAGGACGCCGATGACAGGGCACAGCTGATGGTGGCTGACTGTGTCAGCGTGAACAGGGTGCTGGCGGACAGCGGCGAACACAAGGCGGAATTCTACGAACACAGCGGTCTGCTTGCGGCGATAGACGGTGAGGACCCTACGGGGGACGATGAACCCGACATGTTCCGCATAAGCCTGGAACGTGACGTTGTGACACGCACGAACATAGAGAATGAGGACGAACTGGAGGACTTCAAGCTGGTAGTCGAATACGGCGGGCAGGTCATGGAGGAGGTGCCGATGCGTGAGGGTGCGTCGGGGTGCCTGCTGCCGAACCTGTACAAGGGCGGCTACTGTTATTTGCAGATAAAGCGGGACGGAAAGCTTGTCAGGGTGAGCAACATGCTGAAAATGTGACAATGCACCGAATGGTCTGCCATATTTATAATGTACGGTCATGGTAAAAAAATAAGCCGCAGCACATTCCGCAGGGGAAGTGCTGTGGCTTTTGTTTGTGTATCAACGGGACGGCGTATCAGGAATAGTCCACAACGTCGATCCAGCGCATGAGGAGATCCTTCTCCTCTTCTCTGCCCTTGATAAGCTGTGCGGCAGCTACGATGGGCAGCCATGCCTGTACGTACTGCTTGGAAGTACCGCTCTTGAGGCAATACTTATCGAGGTAAGCATCAGCCACATCGGGATTGTTCAGGCAGAACAGCAGATATGTTCTTGCAACATCGGCAGACGCATTGCCCTGACGTGCGGCAGACCAGTTGATGACATAGGTGCCTTCGTCATTGATGATGACGTTCTTGGGAGCGAAATTGCCGTGGCAGAGTTTAATGTGCTTGGGCATGGAATCAAGCCTTGTAAGCAGTTCATACTTCTTGATCTCGTCGATGGCTGCGAGAGACTTGATCTGTCTTGCCATCTTGTCCTTCAGCTTGGAAAGCAGGGGCATATACTGAGCGTGTATCTCATTCTGGATATCTATGAACTGGTTGAGGTAGGTGTCCATCTTATCGGGGTTCTCGTCCATAAGCTGCTGGAGAGTTTTGCCCTTGATGAAGTCAAATGCGATAGCCCACTTGCCGTCGATGACGGATACTTCATGCAGTATGGGAGTTTTGATAAAAGAGTTTACCAGTGTGGTCTCACACCTTGCGTGGGTGAGGGCTGCGTAAAGACATTTCTCTTTATACTCGGGCTTATTGTAAACATTGATGGACTTGCCGTCATGTTCGTAGATGTCATAGATGTCGCCGTGGGCGATGAAGTTTTTCAGTTCCATAGTGATTCTCCTTTTCTCAGGGATAATGATTAACTGTTAAATTCCATGATGTCCTTGGAATGTCTATATTATACTACAACTTGTTGCAAATTTCAAGTCTTTTTCGTTATTTTCACAAATGTTAAGTTTTCGTTCATAAATGATATGCTATAAATTCATAAGTTAGGTGGAATTATGGCGACAATCTATAAATTGATAGTTAACTCGTTGTGCATTATTACCATTTCGGGCGGGACATGAAACGCATATAAAAATCTGCCTGAAAGGGGGGCGGGGACAAAAATGCCTTTCCCTGAGAAGGTCGGGGAAAGGCATTTGGTGGACGGGTCATGACAGCATTTCTTTATAGAGTGCTGCGATGGTATCATGGTCAAGTCTGACGGGGTGATTTTTCAGTCTGTCTTCATTGACGGAACCTGCAAGCAGGGTGATATCATCGGCTGAGGCTTTTGGGGCATCGAGGGAAAGGGAGTCGGTGAGACTGCCGAAAAATGCTGCGGCTTCTTCGGGGGAAGAACAGGACATGGTATCTGCGAGGAATCTCAGCATATCCTCAAAATAAGCCTGACCACGGGAGTCGGTGCAGAGGGCGGTATTCTTCACCATAAAGGGGAACAGCGCCTTTACGCAGAGTGCGGCTGCGTGGCCGTGTGCGAGACCGTACAGGGAGGTCAGCTTATAGCACATTGCGTGGCCTGCGGTGGTGGCGGTGATGTTTATCGCCTTGCCTGCGATGTTTGCGGCGATAAGCATATCCTTATTGCCTGCGGGGGTATTAGCGAGGTAGCTGTCTTTAGCGGCGAGGATACGCTTGATGGCATCGGCGGCGAAAGATCTGCTTTCATCGGTGGAATGTACCGACCAGTAGGACTCAACTGCGTGGCAGAGTGCATCAAGCATGGTGGCTTTTCTGTGATAGTCGGGCAGGGTGGTGAGGGTATCCTCATCAAAAACGACTGCTGTGGGGATACAGCTTGAGTCGGTGACGGAGACTTTATTGCCCTTATAATAAATGATGGCATACCTGGTGGCTTCGCTGCCTGTGCCTGCTGTGGTGGGGACGGCAAGGAATTCGATATCATTGGGGACTATCTGCTGTTCGATAAACTCGGTGGAGTCGTCCATAGTGACATACATTTTTATGCACTTGGCGGTATCCATAGCGGAACCGCCGCCGACAGCTGCTATCATATCGCAGCCCGACTCCTTATAAAGCTTTACGCCTGCAAGCACCGAACTGTAATCCGGGTTGGGCTTGAAATCGGAAAAGCGAACGACGCTTATGCCTTTGCGGGCTTCGAGGTCGTGGAAATAGCTGCCTATACGCAGTTTATCCAGCGAACTGCCGCCCACCAGAAGTATGCACTTTGCGCCTGTTTCTGAGAAGTAAAGATCAAGTGCCTGTTCGGTAGGGTCAATTATTTTCTGCATTTGCGGTCACTCCTTATAATATGCTGTTTGCTGTAACACAAAAAACGGATAGAACACATCTACCCGTTAAATGACAAAAAAATTGCCGCCTTGCCGTCGCATAGAAGATAAACCCGCAAAAAATGCAGGGTGGGTAAGACGACCTTTGCGCCTCATGATCCCTTCGTCCGTAGACCGAACGGCAAAAGCGGTTCGGGCGGGAGGTCTTCAATCATCACAGAGAGTGCGAATCCCTTTTAATAAGTGTTGGATTTAAAAATACTATGCTTGATCGTACAAGGTAGCAATCAAAAAACTTATTCAATTCGGGAAGCCTGAACTTCCTTTTCGTTGTCTATATTATACCACAGAAACCCTCAGATTTCAAACGGTAAATTAGACAAAATAGCGAGTAAAAAATTGTACAATATAAATCATTGAAAACGGGGCGTCATTCCTCGTCTTCGTCCTCGAAATCGAACATCTCTTCAAGACGCTCTTCAAAAGCTGCACCCACACGGTCAAACAGCGCTTCGTCCTCGATGGAAGCAAGTATCTCCTCACCTGTCTCGGGATCGTACTCGGCCTTCAGTATCACCAGCAGGGAAGCTTCGTCCAGTATCTTGTCTGCGTCCTCTTCTTCAAAATAGGGCGTCAGAGCATAGTATCTCTCGTCCTCAAAGTCCATGCAGTCCAAAAGCTCAAAGGTCTGCTTATTGCCCTGCTCGTCCATCAGCTCGTAAAGATCGGGGGTGTACTCATTCATCTGCTCGTCCATACCATGACCTCCTTAAATGAAAACCATTCAGTCACATTTACAAAAGACTGAAAAACAAAAGCGGCGAATGACTTTACACGAACGCCGCAACACATATATTATACAACATTCCGAGTGATAAGTCAAGTGGGTAATTTTTAAATTATCGGCATTTGATTTTTAAATAATTAAATATAAAAAATATAAAAATGTTGAGAAAAACTATTGACAAAGCACAAAAAATGTGGTATAGTATATTCAAGGAAAAGGAAAGCACATAAAGCTGACGCAGGCGGCGGACAAACCGTTGGCACGTTGAGCCGCAGGTGTTGGTATTAAAGCCGATGGTTCCTTGAACGTGAGAACATCACGGGTGAGAGTAAAGGCATCGCACTTAGTCCCGGGCGAGAGCCTGTTTTACCAAGTGATGCAGACTCCGTGTAAGTCTTAGTTTAAAACGGAAGGAGCGAGTCCGATGGATGTAAATGAGAGTCTTCTGAGTATTCAGGGCTCGGACATTTCTTGAAGATAAGAGGGAACGAGACGCAGACGTAAGGGCTGACGGTTCCTAACAGCAAGGTGTTATAATAAACAAGAGGTGGACGGCTCGCAGGAGAGTTTCACAAGTAAGTTTATGCAAGACGGATACTCAGGCATCTGTTTAAAATCGAATATTTCCCGCTGTGCGGCGAGGCGGCGTGAAGCAGGCTTCGGCGGCGGGTCTACTAAAATAATTACGGGAGTGGTGCATTATGGTAATGCGCAACAGACTACTGAATATGTGAGAGTGAGGAGTGAGTCCCAAGTTCTATTCAGCTTAGCCTCCGAGCTAAGGAGGTATCCCGACAGAGACGCATGAGCGTTAATTTACCGAAAGGTGTTTAGACCAATGGCTTAGATGGCTTTTGATTTGATATTAATATTAGGTCCAGGGAGTGATGCATTATGTTGATGCGCACAAGGCTACTGACTATCTGAGAGTGAGGAGTGAGTCCGAAGTACAATGCAGCTTAGCTCCTGAGCAAGAGGAGCACCCCGACCACGGCGCATGAGCGCAAGTTTTCTGAAAGGAAAGAGTACCAATGGCATAATTGGTTTTCATAGATCGCAAGATCGGAATGTACGGCTTGACTGCCGCATATCTTAATAAGAGGGAGTGGTGCATTATGGTAATGCGCACGAAAATGCTGAATATCTGAGAGTGAGGAGTGAGTCCGAAGGGTAATGCAGCTTAGCTTCCAAGCGATGGGAAGCATCCCGACTTATGGCGCATGAGCGCAAGTTTTCTGAAAGGAAAGAGTACCAATGGCATAATTGGTTTTCATAGATCGCAAGATCGGAATGTACGGCTTGACTGCCGCATATCTTAATAAGAGGGAGTGGTGCATTATGGTAATGCGCACGAAAATGCTGAATATCTGAGAGTGAGGAGTGAGTCCGAAGGGTAATGCAGCTTAGCTTCCGAGCGATGGGAAGCATCCCGACTTATGGCGCATGAGCGCAAATTTTCTGAAAGGAAACCGTACCAATGGCATAATTGGCTTTTTATCCGACCTTTTGGCGGTGGGTACACCGCACTATACTGAATATGGGAGTGGTGCATTATGGTAATGCGCACTAGACTGCTGAATATCTGAACGTTAGGAGTGAGTCCGAAGGTGAATGCAGCTTAGTCCCGAAGCTTTGCGGGACACCCCGATATTGACGCAGTATGCGTTAGATTTTTACGAAAGGTATTTAGACCGATGGCTTGATTTGATTTTCCGCTGATGCGGACACTACGTTTAAAATACTATTGAAAGGTAACAGATCCGATGAGAAGTTAAGTTTTTTGATGAAATTTTACTCTTACCGAAAGGAAATTAATTCCAATGGAAATTTGATATATATGCCTGCACGTTTGCTATGAGTCTGCTTGCGGTGCGGGCGGCAGGGTTCCGATTTACTTTCTATAATATTTTTACGAAAGGATCAAAGTCCAATGGCTTAAAGTGGATAATATGAGAGCTGCTGATGTTTCAGCGGCTCTCTTTTGTTTTACAGATGTTCGCATGCAGGAGATCTAAAAAGCCGTAATGTTAAAAAGCGACGGAAATTCCGTCGAATCAGAACGAAAAACAAAACTTGTCAGCTTAACGGTAAACATATATTTAAGGCACTTGATTATTATCAAACGTGTGCTATAATAGTATCTGCCGCCATGAATCGGGCGGTAAATATTACGGGGAAAACCTGCTATTACGGAGGTCATTGGGGATGTACGATAATGTCAGACAAAAAGAATGCGTTTTGAACAGCGACGTGCTGCATGTTGATATCACGAGGATAATGAGGGAACTGTGTTTTACCCAGAATTACAGCGGATATAAATATGTGCGTGAGGCTATCAAGCTGGCGGTGATGCTGAACGGGCGGAACTGCGGGATATCAAAGGATATATACCCTGATATCGCAAAGAAAATGGGCACGACGGCTACTGCGGTGGAGAGCGGCATGAGGACTGCGATACGACGTGCCTGGCTGCACACTGACGACAGGGTCAAGCTGGAGCTGTTCGGGACGTTTGCGCTTGAGAAAGGGTGGGTGCCAAGCAACAGCGAGTTTGTTTTCATGCTTGCTGACAGGCTGCTGTGCAGTGCGATCTACGGAGATGATTTTGAGTGACGGGCGGCGGGAGGTGTGCATACTATAAATAAGCGGCAGTGAAGGTGCGTCGGTGCGGGGTGGCAGGAAAGTCCGAAGGGAAGCCCCGCAGGTGCCGACCCACAGCTGCTGTTGACGATATGGTGCCGCAGGAGTTGGCGGACGGTATAGGATCTTCTGCTTGGTGCCCGGCTGTGATGTTTGCGGCTGAGGCAGTTCGGGTGGGGGATATATGGCGTTCGATACGACTGCGGCGCTTTGATTTTGCCAAAGTCTTAACAAACATCTGATGTGCGGTGAAGGTGCGGGTGATAAAATGCAGTTTTCGGGGCATGCTTAAAGGGGGAGAGAATGGGGGAAAAACGGGTGTGTACATATTTTAAGGAGGAAAGTCCGCTGCTGAGGCAGGACGGGAATGCAGTGCGTAATGTCTGTATTTTAATGGAAAAAACAGCATATTGCAGGAAAACTTTCGCTGTTCGTTTTAAGAGCGCAGAACGTTCAGAAAAAATTTAAAAAGAAATTGCCGAATGGGATTGACAAAAAAATAACAAACTGGTATAATGTAATTACGGTAAAGAGAGAAATGCGGATAATGTCCGCTTAGTTTTGAGATGGAGGAGTTACATTATGGCAAAAACTACTGCTAAGAAAAATGAGCCTATCTTCGTAGACAGCGTTGAGGCTCTGACTGCCAAGATCAAGGAAGTAAGAGAGGCTCAGGCTAAGTTCGCTGAGTATACTCAGGAACAGGTCGACAAGATCTTCAAGGCTGCTGCGCTGGCTGCGAACAAAGCTCGTATCCCGCTGGCAAAGATGGCTGTCGAGGAGACAGGCATGGGCATTGTTGAGGACAAGGTCATCAAGAACAACTACGCTGCCGAGCATATCTACAATGCATACAAGAATGTGCAGACCTGCGGCGTTTTTGAGACAAACGAAGCTTACGGCACGACCAAGCTGTATGAACCCGTCGGTCTGATAGCTGCGGTAATACCCACCACTAACCCCACATCTACTGCAATTTTCAAAACACTGATCTCGCTCAAGACGAGAAACGGTATCATCATCAGCCCGCACCCCCGTGCAAAGAAATGCACCATCGCTGCGGCAAAGATAGTTCTTGACGCTGCTGTTGCGGCAGGCGCACCTGAGAACATCATCGGCTGGATAGATGTTCCTTCGCTGGATATGACCAACGAGATAATGCGTGATTCCGACCTGATACTGGCAACAGGCGGTCCCGGAATGGTAAAGAGCGCTTATTCTTCGGGCACGCCCGCACTGGGCGTAGGTGCAGGCAACGCTTCTGCTATAATAGATGCGTCGGCTGACATCAAGGTGGCTGTGAGCTCCATAATCCACTCAAAGACTTTCGACAACGGCATGATATGCGCAACTGAGCAGACACTGATCGTTGACAAGAAGATATACAAGGAAGTTAAGGCTGAGCTGAAGGCTCGTGGCTGCTATTTCCTGAATAACGAGGAAGCTGACAAGGTAAGACACACCATGATAATCAACGGTGCGCTGAATGCTAAGGTGGTTGGTCAGAGACCTGTTACCATAGCTAAGCTGTGCGGCTTTGAGGTGCCTGAGAATGTAAAGGTGCTGATAGGCGAAGCTACAAGCACCGAGCGTGACGAGGCTTTCGGCCATGAGAAGCTGACAACTGTACTGGGTATGTACAAGGCTGACGATTTCGATGATGCACTGGACAAGGCTGAGGCACTGCTGGAGAACAACGGCGGTCTGGGTCACACTTCGGTGCTGTGGATAGACAACGTGAACGAACGTGAAAAGATGATGAAGTTCGCTGAGAGAATGAAAACCAGCCGTCTTATCATAAACACACCCTCTTCGCTGGGTGGTATAGGCGACCTCTACAACTTCAACTTTGCACCTTCACTGACACTGGGCTGCGGTTCATGGGGCGGCAACTCGGTATCCGAGAACGTGGGCGTTAAGCACCTGCTGAACGTAAAGACTGTTGTTGAGAGGAGAGAGAATATGCTTTGGTTCAGAGCACCCGAAAAGGTATACTTCAAGAAGGGCTGCCTGCCTGTTGCCCTCGATGAGCTGAAAAATGTCATGGGCAAGAAGAGAGCGTTCATCGTTACCGACCAGTTCCTCTACAAGAACGGCTACACCAAGCCTATCACTGACAAACTGGATCAGATGGGCATTGAACACAATGTATTCTTTGATGTTGCTCCCGATCCTTCACTGGGCTGCGCACTGGAAGGTGTAAAGGCTATACGTGCATTTGAGCCTGACACCATCATTGCCATCGGCGGCGGTTCTGCAATGGACGCTGCTAAGATCATGTGGGTGATGTATGAACACCCCGAGGCTGACTTCCTTGATATGGCAATGAGATTCATTGATATCAGAAAGAGAGTTTACACATTCCCGAAGATGGGTGAGAAGGCTTACTTCATCTGCATACCCACATCTTCGGGTACAGGTTCTGAGGTGACACCTTTTGCAGTTATCACTGATGAAAAGACAGGTCACAAGTATCCTCTGGCAGACTATGCACTGCTGCCCAACATGGCTATCATCGACACCGACCTGATGATGAGTGCGCCTAAGGGTCTGACAGCTGCTTCCGGTCTGGACTGCATGGTACACGACCTGGAGGCACTGGCTTCTGTAATGGCAACTGATTTCACTGACGGCATTGCATTGCAGTCACTGAAGATGACGTTTGACAATCTGCCTGAGTGCGTTGACAACGGACAGACCGCTGTAAAGGCAAGGGAGAAGATGGCACACGCTGCAACTATGGCAGGTATGGCATTCGCAAATGCATTCCTGGGTATAGGCCACTCGCTGGCACACAAGCTGGGTGCTTACCACCACCTGCCTCACGGTATCTGCTGCGCACTGGTCATCACCAATGTCATGAAGTTCAATGCTAACCCTGTTCCCACCAAGATGGGCACATTCTCGCAGTATGAGTATCCCAAGACCCTTGAAAAGTATGCACTGGTAGCACGTTCGCTGGGTCTGTTCGGCAAGGACGACAAGGAATGCTTCAAGATGCTGTGCGACAAGGTCGAGGAACTGAAGGAAAGAGTTGGCTGCAAGAAGACCATTGCTGACTACGGCATTTCCGAGGAGGACTTCCTGGCTACACTGGATCAGATGAGCGAAGATGCATTCGACGATCAGTGCACAGGTGCTAACCCCAGATATCCTCTCATTGAAGAACTGAAGGAGATCTACAAGGCTTGCTACTACGGCACACCTTATAATGGTTGATTCATAATTATTGACGGGGCGGACAGGCTGTCTGCCA
>CAMNMO010000082.1 GCA_946544695.1 uncultured Ruminococcus sp.
ATCATGCTCATGAGTTACCATGAGAATGGTCGTGACGCACTCGTTGATGCCTTTGAGCAGTTCAACTATCTCATAGGAAAGGGCGGGGTCGATATTACCCGTAGGCTCGTCAGCAATGATGAGCTGAGGATCATTGACGAGCGCTCTCGCCAGTGCCACACGCTGCTGCTCACCGCCTGAAAGCTCGGTGGGGTAACATTTAGCCTTGTCGGAAAGACCGACCAGACTGATAACGTAGGGAACTCTGCTCCTGATATACTTAGCGGGAGCGTCTATAACACGCAGCACGAATGCCACGTTCTCATATACCGTCATTGTGGGTATAAGTCTGAAATCCTGGAACACCACGCCGATAGTTCTTCTCAGCGCAGGCACCTTGCTTCTTCTGAGCTTTCTCAGGTTGAAGCCGTTTACCAGGACCGTTCCGCTGGTCGCATCTATCTCTTTCAGCACCAGCTTGATAAGGGTGGATTTACCCGCACCCGAGGGACCTACAACGAAAGCGAAGTCGCCGTCGTTGATCTTGAGATTGACTTTGTTTAGCGCATCCACACCGCTTGAATTATAGGTGACAGATACGTCCTGAAACTCTACCAAAATTTTACACCGCCTTAAAGTTTACGGACGCACGCGTCCGCTGCTCATAGGCTTTTCCTTAGAATTTGACGGGATTGGCGGAAAGATACTTCTTTACCATCAGTGCGATCTTGAAGATGATCGCATGGTCAAATTCTCTCAGGTCAAGACCCGTGAGCTTTTTGATCTTTTCAAGTCTGTACACCAGAGTATTTCTGTGTACGAACAGTTTTCTCGAGGTCTCCGAAACGTTCAGGTTGTTCTCAAAGAACTTCTGTATGGTGAACAGTGTTTCGTGATCGAGTGAATCTATGGAGCCCTTCTTGAATACTTCCTTCAGGAAAGTCTCGCACAGGGTAGTAGGCAGATGGTATATCAGCCTTGCAATACCCAGATCGTCGTAAGAAACGATATTCTTGTCGGTATCGAACACCTTGCCGACTTCAAGGGACACCTGAGCTTCCTTAAAGGACTTAGCCAGATCCCTTACGCCTTCGATGACAGTACCGATACCAACATTGACCCTTGTATAGAACTCGCTCGACAGAGTATCGGAAATGCTTCTTGCCAGCTTTTCGAGATCCTTTGTCTCAACGCCCGCAGCAACTTCCTTAACGAGCACGATATCGCTCTCGGTTATATTGAAAACGAAGTCCTTGTTCTTATCAGGGAACAGGTTCTGTATAACATCATAAGCGGAAACATCGTTTGAGGATACGATCCTTATCAGCAGTACAACTCTTGAGATATCAGAGCTGAAGTGCAGTTCACGAGCCTTAACATGTACATCGCCGGGCAGAACGTTATCCAGCACAACGTTCTTGATGAAGTTGTTGCGGTCGTACTTCTCGTCATAATACTGCTTGATGCTCGAAAGAGTTATCGCCAGTATGCTTGCATACTTAGCTGCGACCTCATCTGTGCCCTCAACAAAAACTGCATAGTCGGGCTTCATGTGAGCGCCGAAGGGCTTATAGGTGTAACCGTCACGTACAAAGATATCATGGGAGTCTCCCAGATCCAGCGATACGAACTCATTAGTTGTACCTACCTGTGCCAGCTCGGAGCAGGCGATTATGGTTGCGGTCTCGTCTATAACGCCGATAACGCAGTCGATGGTGTCACGCATCTGATGAACAACGCTTTGAAATAATCTGTTTGACATAATTTGATCCCCTCTACTTGCATTTTATTGTCTTGTTCTGTTTTGCATTTTTCGCAAAACATTCGCTTACAATAATTATAACAAAAAAAATAGGATTTTGCAAGTGGTTTATAGTAAAAAGTGTAGATTTCTCAAAAAAACTTTTCACTTTATCCGAAATCGCCTGTCGGGGACTTCGATATGTTACAAATTGTAACATATTTTTCTCCTGAATGTGTGAATATATTGTAAAATTAAAAGGTTCATTGTGTATTTTCCACAAATTCAGCCAATGAAAATCTACGGCATCAATACTATTTTGTAACCATTGAACATTTTGTTGAAATGTTTTCCAAGCAGCGATATGATACAAAAAAACAGACCATCACCACGGACAGTCTGTTATTTCTATTCTTATCCTTATTATCTTGCTTCCTCAGCAAAGCCGCTGTCAACCAGATCAACCAGACCCTTTACAGCCTCTTCCTCGTCAGCGCCGTCAGCAATTATCTTGATGGTAGTTCCGCCAACGATACCCAGTGAAAGAATACCAAGCAGGCTCTTTGCGTTTACTCTTCTGTCCTCTTTCTCGATCCAGATGGATGACTTGAACTCGTTAGCCTTCTGAATAAAGAAGGTAGCAGGACGAGCGTGCAGACCTACCTGATTCTGAACAACAACAGTATTCTGTAACATGATGCGATCTCTCCAATCCCTATAAAGTTTCAAAACATTTCAAAGATCTTAAAGTGAACTGCGGGGTGTTTTTTCCCCCTGTTCACATAATATATTATACCCGACAACTCACCTTTAGTCAACGCAAAATTTAAACAAACCACCGCCGCAGGTCGGATTTTCGTAGCAATCACCTATAAAAGGTTAACAATTGTCAATCGTGTTTATCGCATTTATACAATAAGTCAATACATTTTGTATCACTCTGTACAAATATTTTTAACATCTTTATCGGTTATGCCCAATAAAACTGCGGTGACTATTTGTCAAAATCGACAACTTTGTGTATTATTGCCAAATCCTCAGCAGTCAGTTCGACATTCCGAAGCAGGTCGGGACGCTTCTTTGCAGTGGTCAGCAGCGCCTGTTCGTGGCGCCATTTTTTGATGTTCGCATGGTGTCCCGAAAGCAGTATCTCGGGCACTCTCATATCATGCCACACCTCGGGTCTGGTATACTGGGGATATTCCAGCAGACCGCTGTAATGGCTTTCGTCCTCATAGCAGTCGGGCTGAGAGAGTGTACCGTCCAGCATGCGCACAACAGCGTCCACCAGCACCAGCGCAGGCAGTTCGCCGCCCGTCAGCACATAGTCGCCTATGGATATCTCCTCATCGACCAGCGTTTCGATTATCCTTTCGTCAACGCCCTCATAATGGCCGCACAGAATGAATATGTCCTCCATCTGTGCCAGTTCCCTGCACCGCTGCTGGGTCAGTGTTCTGCCCTGCGGCGACATGTATATGACATGCGGCTTGGGCCTGCCCTCGGTCACAGCCTGAAAGCAGTTGAATATGGGGTCGCACTGCATCAGCATGCCCTTCTGTTCGCTGTACGGCGTGTCGTCCACACGGCGGTGCTTATCTTTAGTATATGCACGGATATCATGGCAGTTCACCGTGAATATCTCCTTCGCCCTTGCCCTGCCCACGATACTCTGCGAAAGGTAGTTTTCCAGCATTTCGGGGAAAAGTGTTGCTATATCAATATTCACCTTATTTCCTCCGCATCATCGAAAAGTCCTTCCAGCGGGGTTATCTTCATCACGCCGCCCGCTATATCGGTCTCGGCTATCACCGAAGGTATGGCAGGGATATAGTACATCTTTCCTGCCTCGCTTTTAATATGGTATACATCGTTGGCGCCCGTCTCGCTGACCTCAGTCAGTGTGCCGTACTCTTTGCCGCTGTTCAGGTCGATGACCCTCAGCCCTATAAGGTCCTGCACGAAATATGTGTCCTCATCAAGTTCCACATCTTCCCTGTCAAGGTAAAGCACCCTGTTGCGCACCTTCTGGGCTTCCTCAACAGTATCTATGCCCTTTATCTTCATGACAACGATGTTCTTCTGCACCCTTGAACGTTCTATCTCCACGGGTGTACCGCTTTTGTAATACAGCGTATCGAACTCGCAGAGAAAATCAGGCGTATCGCACCAGGGCTGCACCTTCACTTCACCTTTCAGCCCGAACACCGAGACTATCTTTCCAGCTTCAAGCAGCTTGTTCATTAAGACACTTCCTTATTATAATAGTATTATTCTGACAGCACAGCCGTTATTCATCAACTTCCGTCAGGTACATTCTATCATCAACTTCAACATTTATCGCCTTGTAGGTCTTTTGTTCGCAGCGGAAATACATCACCGTGAATTCGTCGCCGTAGCCGACAAAAAGCGGGTCGTAGTATGTTACCTGACCGATATCCATCTTATCCAGTTCATCACGGGTGATCTTTTCTGTTTTTATGACCGTCAGCCTGCTGTTGTTCTTATCCAGCTGACTTGCGGCTTTTTCCAGCATACTGTCAACTAAGGCTTCGTCAGAGGTGACATAGCCGCCTTCTTTTGTATAGCTGCCCTCAGTATCACTCTGACCGCTTTTGCTGTAAACGTACAGGGTCAGCTGTGAGAATTTGCCTTTCGGGTCAGCTGCGGAAACGGTATCGCAGATACTGTCATAGAATGCAGTCTCAGTCCGCAGATCGATGTCATCGGGCATGTACAGGATAAGCTCTGCATTCGTATCCATGAGACCCCATTCACAATCAGCATCTTTTTCCCCGCAGATACTGTCTATCTGCGCCCTGCATGAATCACTGACCTTCTCCGTATACTGCTGCTGCCAGTCACAGCGGTTCGAGCATGTATAATAGAACGTTGTACCATCCATGCCCTCGCCCGATACGCTGCTTATCAGCGTAAAATCAAAACCCATCTCTGTGTCAGTGAATGAGTACGTCTTTCTGTACTTGTCTGCCGCATCACAGCCCAGATATTCCCATGTATCGGTATATTGCGACACATATTCCTTTGCACCCTTTTCGTCAAGCAGCTCAATATCGTCCTTAGACAAGCTGCACCCGCTGAAAACGGCAGCTGTTACACCTGCCAGCAGCACGCCCGCCGCCAGTTTCAGCAGACCTCTTTTCTTTTTCATAACTGTCTCCTTCGGTCATCATGACTTCTATCAGTACATTGTCGTCTGTTCTGCCCTGCTGTAAAGGATATCGTCCTCCTGCGGTTCTATACCCTTTGCATGGAAAAGTTCCGATACCGTCACCAGTTCGTAGCCCTGCTTCTGCAATTCTGGCACGATGGTCTTTACAGCTTCGGCTGTGCGGAAATTGCTGCCGCCGTCATGCAGCAGTATTATAACGCCGTCCTCAGCCTGTTCAAGCACCTTTTCTGCAATGGTCTCAGCCGATACAGACTTGTCCCAGTCATTGCAGCCGATACCATTTATAAATGGCTTGTCTATATTCTCAAACATCGTATCACTGACAGCGATGTAGGGCGGTCGGAAAAATCTCGGGGTCACACCTGTTATCTCCTTTATCTTCTCATCGGTGTACTCCATCTCAGCCTTTATCTCTTCCGCAGTCATCTTATCCATATAAGAATGTGTTTTCGAGTGACTGTTGACCTCGCAGCCAAGTTCGACTTCCCTTCTGACCGTGTCATAAGCGGCATCGGTGATGTTATCGCCTATCAGAAAAAAGCTTGCCCTTGCATCATTTTCCTCGAACACATCAAGTATCATGTTAGTGCTGACCACATCGGGACCGTCATCAAAGGTCAGCGCTATGACCTTGCCGTATTCCTCGGGCGCCCTGAAGCTTGTGACCACAGGTTCGGCAGCGGTCTCGGGCGGGACAGTCTCAGCTGCAACAGTCGTGGTAACTTTTTCTTCGGAGGTTTCAGCCGACTTGCTGCTTTCAGCCGTACTTCCTCCGCAGCCCGTCATCATGATCAGTCCGCCTACAAATGCGGAAAGCGCAGTTCTTCTCAGTCTGTTCACCGTTTACCACCCCATTATGCTTCTTATCTCAGCCGTAAGCGCTTCCGATGCCTTTGTATGGGTCTTTTCTGTCGGGTGATAATCAGCCACAAGTCCGTCCTCAGCCTGATCCTGCGGTTCAAGATGGAATGCAGAGATGTTGCTGTCGCCTGTTTCTTCGGTATACCTGCTGACAGCTTCCTCCACCGACGGATAGAGGTTGTCACCCATTATGCCCAGCACACAGAGTATCCTTGCATCGGGGTTGTCCTTGCGGACAGTCTTTAAAAACTCAACGTAGCCCTCAACGTAAGCCTGCTTTCTGTCCTCATGCGAACCACAGTAGCTGTCATCGTTGGTGCCGAGATTTATAACTATCAGTTCGGGCTTGTAAAGTGAGAAATCCCATTCGGTCTCCTGCGGCATGATATCACCGAATCCGCCGTAGGTGAAGCCCAGCTTCTCATAATACAGCGGTATCTGCTGCTCGGGCTTCTGTTTGCCGTCACCTGTCCAGCCGCTGATTATGCCCCAGCCGCTGATGGAGAACATGCTGTAATCGGCATCGAGTGCCTGCGCTGTTTTGTATGCATAGGCACGGGTGACGTCCTCGGTGGAAGTCTTGAATTTATGGGTGGGATCCTCATCGTCAACGCCGTAGCCGCAGGTAATGGAATCGCCTATAAATTCGATCTTGTGCGCCTTTTCAGCAGTGGGTTTTATGGAAGCGCCGTCCTCCAGCTGAATGGGCATTATGCCGAAGCATGACATGGCAGTCTCCGAAAGCTTGACTATCCTGACTGTCTTTGTGACCTCGCTGTCACCCTGAATGGGGCTGTACTTTTTGAGACCCTCGTTCAGCATATCATCGACCACACGTTCGCCGTCAACATAAATGGCTATCCTGGCATAATTATCCACCTGTCCCGACCAGCCGACCTTGTCTGTCTCGACCATGATATCAAGATTTTTCCCCGTAAACTCAAACTCTGCGCCCGAACCGCTGAGTCCGCACCAAAGCGTGCCGTTCTCAGCAAGATAAGTTCTGCCGACAAGTTTTGCACTTTCTGCTGTAAGCTGTGTACCCTTCATACCCTTATCCTCCTCAGTCTGACTGCTGCTGTCTGCCTGACCTGCGCTGTCCTTAGCAGAAGCACAGCCGACTGCACAGGTGCATATAAGCACCGCACAAAGCATAGCCAATAATCTTTTTGTCATCACTGACACTCCTTCATTTCAACCTGACACTAAACTGTGGGCACCACCCCACTGTATAGCTTTGAACCACCGTCCGTCTGCTGCGCCAACGTATAGTAAACGACATATAATATTCTCACTCAGAACAACTGCACTGCCTGCGATATCCGACGGTGTGGCCGGGGATATATGTAGTTTGATTTTAGTCCGCAAACCGAATGGGCTTTGACATATCGTCAGGCGCAGCCCGACTTGCCCATTCACCGAACGGGCTTTGGCTTTATTATAACATGAAGCTGAACGGTCTTGCTTGCAAGGGACCTGAGGCGAAATGTTACAATAAAGCCGTGGGCGCAGCCCACAAAGGCGGGCTTTAGCCCGACTTGCCCATTCACCGAATGGGCTTTGGCTTTATTATAACATGAAGCAGGCGGGATTGCAAGGGTCAAATTGTGAAATCACATATTACCGTACCATCACAAAAGTTCGCAAATGCCATAAATTGCCATGCCATCAGGGGAATATGTCATGTTTATTTGGAAACTGTGCCGTTTTGTCCTTTACATGGCGGGTCTGAACATGGTATAATTGCTGTTAGCGGCAAATGCCGATAGAAAGAGTTGATAAGATTGCGTAAGTTCTTTGATATATTCCTGCGGGCTGCTGCCACGGGAATAATGATAGGCATAGGCGGGGTGGTGTACCTTTCCTGTGACAACAAATACATAGGTGCTGCGCTTTTCGGCACAGGGCTTTTCGTCATACTTAGCTTCGGCTTCAACCTGTACACAGGCAAGGTCGGTTATGCGGTGGAAAAAGAAAGCCGCTATCTGGGTGAGCTTGGCATAATCTGGCTGGGCAACCTGTGCGGCACGGCGGCAGCAGGCGGACTGATGCTCTGCACCCGTGCAAAGGGCATCGGTGAAAAAGCAGCCGAGCTTTGCAGGGTGAAAATGCAGGACACTTTGCCGAGCCTGTTCATACTGGCGTTTTTCTGCGGTGTGCTCATGTTCATCGCCGCCGACGGTTACAGGAACATCGAAAGCAGCGTGGGCAAGCACCTTGCAATTTTCCTGCCCGTGATAGTTTTCATTCTCTGCGGATTTGAGCACTGCGTGGCTAACATGTTTTATTTCACCGCCGCAAAGATGTGGTCGCTGCCCGCACTCGGCAGACTGCTTGTCATGACGGCGGGAAATTCGGCGGGCGGCATAATGATACCCCTGCTGCGCAAAGGATTCATCAGGCAAAGCAGTGCCAAAAAAGAGACCAAGCATGCAGCCTGATACAAAATAAGACCCACCACAGCATTTTCCCGATGCACTGCGGAAAATGCTGTTTTTATTTGATGTGCACAGCTGCATCAAAAATGCCCCCGAGCACACAAAGCGCTCGGGGACACTGCATTTTACGTTCTTATATTGTAAAACTCTTTTAAGTACCAAGCCCAGCCTCCGCCGATACAGATACAGCTGACAGCAAGCATCAGATATACCGCTGCGGGTATAAGCAGATGCAGCCTGCTTTTTTTCGCAGTTTTGTGAAAAACATAGATGTTTGACGGCAGGGATAATGCAAGCCATATAAAAAGCACGATGAATCCGAACATAACAGAGATATCCTTTTCAGAGCCGAGATCATAGTCATAGCCTTTGGAATGTCCTGTCAGGAAGCTGAATATGACACCCGTAAATATCGGGAATGAAAATGCCGTAAAACACGCCCATAGAAAATTCAGTCCGTAGATCACTTTGCTTTTCATAAATGCACCTCCTTTGATAACGCCGTTTCGGTACAACTATAATAGCATAGTCACACTGAAATGTCAACACACAAATGCTGTTTTATCGGTGTACGTTCACCAAAACATCACGGAAATCAATTTTTGCGTAATACAAAGGGTTGAACATGCATTACGGCTGTAAAATATGGTGTTGAGTGTATTCTTCCCCCGCCGAAGGCGGGGGAAGAATACACAAAATACAGCTTTGTTTTGTCAAAATTGATTTCCGTGCCAAAACATTGACCACACTTGACATATCCCTGTCGGGGTGATATGATGTATAAGCAGAACTGTCAGCTTATGCGGAGTCGTTGGGTATGAGTGTGAATAAGCTGATGCTCACGGCGTTGCAGGAATACAAGAGTTCTCACAAACAGGAGATGACCGACATGGATATAAATGTTATTTATAAAGGCTTGAAATGTATCCTGTACGAAACTTACATGAACGATGACAGACCGCTGTTCTTTATACCTTTCTTTTGATAATGCGGTCGTTTTTGAACGGTCAAGTCCGCCTTTTTGTACCATTGCGCTGTACGGTAAAATGTACCGAAAATAATGTAATAAATATGTAATTGACAAATCGTGAACAAAGTTTTATAATTATTTTAGATAATTTATATAGTAAACGACATATATCACAGTCATAACTTAACAGACATGAGGTACGCTATGACACCGCTTGACAGAAAAAATCTCAACGACAGTAAGATAAAGGCTCAAGGCATCGCCGCAGATCAATGGCTGCCGCTTACCCCCGCTTAGGAAGAAGTCAGCATTCGCAGCTTTGATGAGATGTGCACAAGGGCTGTGGCTTCACTGCTTATCATTCAGCTGGCGACAGATCCTGCAAACGGCAATTACAAAGAGGGCTTTGAGGTCATAGCTGATATCATAGACCTCTTTGGTGTCAGGGACGCACTTTCCCGGACCGAGATGAAGGTATATGACGGCAGCGCAGGTCAGCAGGGACCGGTCAATGTGGCTTGGAATATGAATGCTGCCGGTCGGTGGTGTGGGCGCTGGGGCTGGTCGAGGACGACCGGTTCGATATATCACTTGATACATGATAAATT
>CAMNMO010000083.1 GCA_946544695.1 uncultured Ruminococcus sp.
ATCTCATCGTTGAAGCTGAGTGTGTAGGTGCCTGCATCAAGATGATCCTTATCTGTGACATCTTCGCCGTTTGAATTTGATATTTTAATGAGCGCAGCCTTGTCCGCAGCTGTAATACCGCTCACATCTATATCACAGTTTGCAAGTATCTCCTCATTGGTGGATACACTGTATTCATAGCTTCCTTTGCCAAGTGAAACTGTGACTTTCTTGTTGTATATTGTGAAATTGTCAAAGACCGACACACTGCCGCTGCCATTGGTGTAGGTGTACATAACGATATACTCACCGGGCTTATCAGGTGCACCTATCTCATTATCAGCTGCTGCCATTAGTTTGCTTGAATAGCCGCCGTCGATCTCATAATTACCTAGGGCTATATCACTTGAATTTAAATAAGTGACAACAAAAGTCTGACCGACAGGATAATACATCTTCACTGCATCATAAGTGGTAGGTCTGTTATCTGCATACTCGGTCCTGCGTATCGCATCGACAGAACCGTCAGCATTGAGTTTCAACTGAGTATAATGTTCACCGTCATCCACAGGAACGGTACATTCGGGGTCTTCATAGAAATAACCAAATGCGGTGCCTGTTTTTCTGGAAACTGCAAAAGTAGCTCTGCCGCTGTCAATTGCCTTGTATGTGACACCGACATTGAGTACACTGCTGGCGGACAAAGCTGCACCGCCCAGCCCTGTGATTTCATCAGCCTTGAAATAATGCACCGAAGTTTCTGTACCCGCTGTGTTGATAAAAGCCTCAGCCTCACTGCCTGCATCAGCGACAGGGACAGGAGCGGTATAAGCCTGACCGTCATATTCCTTATCATCGGCAGTAAAAGATATCTGCCTTGCAAGGTCAGTCACACTGTTCGCTGTGTCGTCAGCGAACGCCCTTACAGCAGTACCGAATGACAGTCCCACAGGACCGAAGCTTGCAGGCACTGTGCCCGCAACACACAAAACTGCCAGCACACCTGCTAAGGTGCGCTTTAAAATGTCATGTTTCATTCCCTTGTTCCTCCTTTGAAAATTTCATCAGCAGCATGTATGACCCGACTGAAAGTGCTGTTTCAAGCCTTTATGAACACTTTAATATACACAGACCCGACTGCACTAAAAAACTATGCTGCACATTATGATTATAGCACATTACCGATAGTTTAGCAAGCACAATTCCGTGTAATGATATATTTTTGGTTAATACATACAATTAGTTAATTAAAGGGAAATTTCGGTGTCTTTCAAGGCATTAGTCAAAATAATTACATAAATTATATCCGATGCCCGAAACAGCTGCGATAGCAGTTACAGCCCGACATTAATAAAATTGCACAAAGCAATTCATTCTTCGTTGTCTGTTCGGCTGAAAATATTTAATACCAACATTTCCACTTGCAGTTATCAGTGTATAATGGTATAACACACATATAGTATATCACACACGACAAATTCAAATATGCATAACATTTAATAAGATCATTTACTAAAATATGTTATCAAGGAGGAGGTCAGTATATGAGAAAAACGACAAGGATAATAAGTGCAGGAGGGAAGCTTTTCATATATGCCGGCCTTAGAGGAGAAAGCTGTACAGGACAAGTATTTTTACACAGATGACTACTTCTCGGGTACATCGGAAAAAAGTAATGTTCACCTCAGAAGCATGTCGATGGCACTGGCACTCTCCACGATGGAGGCAGGCGGTTAATCTTTCGTGACCGAACTGTATGAAGGCATTGGCTTTGAGGATATCTCCATCGGTGACATGAATGACACCCCCACAAGGGACACCATAGGCACTGCCATCGCCCACAAGAACATCGACGGGCAGGAGGTAGTTGCTGTTGCCATACGTGGTTCTGAGTACGACTGTGAGTGGAGCGCAAACCTGACGGCAGGTGAAGAAGGCGACATCGAAGGCTTTGCAAAGCCGATGACAGTAAGCCTGATAACAGCAGCAAGCCCGACAAGATCACGCCCGCAAAGGACGACAGCGGCAACGGTGCGGCAGGCAAGGACGACAAGTCAGGCAGCGAAGCTGAGAGCAGCGCACAGGAAAACAACAGCAGCAAGACCTCTTCGGCTGCATCACAGACAGCAGTTTCTGCTAAACAGAATCAGAACCCCAACACAGGTGCAGGCAGCATTACGTTGCCGATGGCAGTTATCTCGGGAATGCTGATGACTGTACTCAGGAGAAAAAACAAGCCCGATAAATAACGATCAAGCACCCGCTGATTGATCCCGAAAACAGGACCGTGAACGGATACCTAACGTTCACGGTCTTTTTATGCATGCAAAAAGTCCGCCGACAGATACAGTCAGCGGACTTAGCTTTACTTGAATATTACTTCTTTGCGTTCATTCTTGCAAGGCGCTTTTTCTCAGCCGCTGCCTTCATGGCATCGTCCTTTGAACCGCCCTCGTTTTCCTTCTCGTACTCGCTGATGATATCATTTGCATCATCGTCCTCATCGTCAAGGAAATTGCCGAGACGCTTCTTGAATGCAGTACCCGAACTGCCGTTCTTGGTGAGGTACTCGCTCTTGAGGAACTCACTTGCCTGCGGTGTCATAACACTCTGCGCAGCAGTGCCGCTGTAAACCGATGACACAGCGCCCGGGGTCACGGATGTGGCTGCGTGCGGCATCTGCATGTTCTGCATCTGCTGATAAGGATTGGGATTATTGGGGTCAGGCTGACTACCCTGCTGCATGCCGTAGCCCTGCTGGGGGAAGCCCTGATTCATGCCATAGCCCTGCTGCTGAGGGAAGCCCTGGTTCATGCCGTAGCCCTGCTGAGGATAACCCTGTCCCATGCCGTAGCCCTGCTGAGGATAACCCTGATTCATGCCATAGCCCTGCTGAGGATAACCCTGTCCCATGCCATAGCCCTGCTGAGGATAACCCTGTCCCATGCCGTAGCCCTGCTGAGGGAAGCCCTGATTCATGCCGTAGCCCTGCTGCTGAGGGAAGCCCTGTTCCATACCCTGGGGCATGCCGCCCTGCTGAGCGGGCTGAGGATTATGGTTTTCAGGCGCATCTGCACTTACAGATGAACCGTTGTCATCGAACAGGAATGAAGATGCTGCCACAGGTTCAGCGGGGGCTGCTTCTTCATAGAAGGGATTGCTCTTGTCAACGCTGAAACCGTCCACGAATTCAGACGGTGCCATGCCTTCATCACTGACGCCTGCCAGTTCACCCAGAGAAGTCTCCCTGTTGCCGTCACATGCTGCCATACAGCGGCTGTTTGAGCCGTTGAGGTCAACGAACAGCTTTGCGATATCAGCGCTGGGTGTAACTACCATCTCACTGCCGATATCCAGTATCAGCAGCTGTGAAGCGATAGTCTTGCCGTCAGCCTTCATGGCTTTGAGTGCAAATTCTGCCGCACTGCTCACAATAACGTCATCCCCCGAAACAGTCAGACCAGTAACGCCGCTGTAAAGTGTGCCGTCCTCTGCTTCTGCAAAGCAAAGCTCACTGCCCACAGGCGCATAGCTGCCCTTCTCGGAACGGATCTTTCCTGCCAGCTCGGTTGCCTTGTTTTTCAAATTTCCAAATTCCATACTTACCCACCGTGATCCTTTCATTTTATCGGTATCCCCCGAAATATAGCCTTCACAAAGGCTTTAAAGACTTATTTGCGTGCATCGGGCTGCATCACCCTTGCACGTACATTTCCTATCTCTACACGAAGTCCGCTCCAGACGGGTATGCCTTTTCCCTGCCTGACGTTATACACCTTACCGTCAGGAAGTACCGCCCGCCACCCCAGCGGTGTGCAGTTCTTTATGCCCGGCATGCTGCGGTCAAGCCTGTTTTCGACCACCTCACCCAGCACCGTTTCGGTGAGGGTATAAAGCGGGTCAAGCTCACAGACATGTATCTTATAGCCGCAGTACATCGGGGCTTTGATCTTACTTTTGTTATATTCGAGCACAGCATATTCCCTGCCGCATGCAGGACATCTGCACGTACAGGCAGCTGTCAGGTCGTTGACACAGAAGGTCTCAGCACCGCAGATACAGCTTAGTATCTCAGCCCTCAGCCTAATGAAAAGCTGCTCCCACTCACTTTCTATCAGCCGCTTTGAAGGGTCACCCATACCAAGAGTGAACGACCTTATGAAAGCGTCCCTGACATACTGCGGGAAGAACTCCCACAAGCTTACCACATGGTCCTGAATGCCCGCCACAGGGCGGTTTGAAGTGTCATTGGGGTCAAAGATGAATACGCCGTTATTGCCGTAAGCCATACGCCTTGCAGTCTCGGTAAGTGTACCTGCCCCCAGCACCCTTGCACCTTCCAGCGGGTCAGCCCGAAACAGCATGCGGAAAAGCAGCACCGCCAGCGAATACTTATCGGTCTGCACATCGGGCACAGCCATGCCCCTGACTATCTCAGGCGCCATATAGCCCTGTTTGCCGCTTATGCCGAAGTTGCTGCCCTCGGGTGCGATGTTGTCGCAGTCACATACCAGCACATCACCCGTTTCGGTATCAATGAAGAAACCGCCGTCATTGAGGTCCTGATAGCTTTTGCCCACACGGTGCAGCGCCCTCATTGCGCTTACGATATTGACAGCCGCAGTGAGATTGGCATAAAGCCCTGAAAACAGCACGGGTCTGCTGCCGACCATGCCTGTCAGCGGGTCACTGACCTGCCTGAAGCTTGATATGACATCAGTCAGCTGTACATAATTATCGGGCATAAGCTCCATAAGGTAGCCGAATTCGCCGTCAGCATTCACCTCAGTCAGAAACTGCGGCCACACGAACCGTTTATCGGGCGAACCGTCATCAATATTATTTTCGATATTCCGTCTGAATCCCTCCGGTGAAGATATCTTGCTGAGATCATACCATTTCAGCGCCATTGTCTTCCCGTGGAACCCGACCCTGTACACAGTACCCTGTCCGCCGCTGCCAAGAATGCCCAGCACCCTTGCGCTGCCGCCGTACTGAATGCTTATATCCTGTCCGATACTCAGTCCGACCATAGCTATCTCCTTATAATGTCATGCCTGATGTCATGTTCCTCACAAAACCTCTGTGCATAGCTGCCTGCCGCACAGCTTACAGAAAGCATGCCGCAGTAAGAAAACGCCGTTGGATCGATATACCTTATCTCTTTGGGGAGATTTACCCTTTCAAGCCTTTGACAGCCCGAAAATGCGCCTGCACCTATCATGCAGACAGACGAGGGTATATCCACCTCGCTGAGTGAGACACAGCCGCCGAAAAGCTCATCATCTATCTCGCAAAGCATGCGTGGCAGCTTGACAGTTTTAAGCCTTTCACAGCCCGAGAACGCACCCTGTTTTATAACGCACACCGAATCAGGCAGCTCGATGCTGACAAGATGTACGCATTCAGCAAATGCATATCTGCCTATTACCATCATTCCCGATGGCAGTTTTACGGTCTTGAGACGCACATAGCCGTGATAGACAGAATCATTGATCTTGACATAGCCTTCGGGCACGATAATGTTGCGTGAGAGCTTTGAGCGCACCGCATCTGCCGCAGTGAGCGCAGAAGCTTCCTCTGCCGCACCTGTTACGCCGTCATCATCATTTTTGACCTGTCCTGTTTCCTGCTCCCCGACCCTGTATGCCGACTTATACGGCAAGTCAAGCAGATATGTAAAGCATGCCAGTATGAAATCGCATGCATTCTCAGCCAGATATATTTCACCCAGAAGATAGCGCTTTGCCTTTAAAACAGCTATCTCAGGCTCACCCCTGCCCTTTACCAGCATGGTGAGCACCCCTGCTTTCACCGCCCGCACGAGCAGCCTGCGCTCCTTGTCAAAGTCAGGCAGATGATCCATCAGCAGCGACACGAAACGTCTGCTGCCTGCCGTGCCTGTGCCGTACAGCTCTCTCATGCTGCGCAGCCTGCGCTGTATCACAGAAGTATTCGGGAATCCCTTGATATTCTGAAGAACAGGTGCCCCGCATTCATCACATACGTAGCTGCCCGCCCTTATCTCGCTCCGACAACGTTCGCAGCGCATCACAACCACTCCCGTTCGTCACGTTCATTCTGAAATATTTCAGTTTTTGAACATATTTATGATAATTGCACTTAAAATCTCAAAAATGCAGGTAAAAAATCTACGTTCATATTTTAACACCTTTCAACTGATTTGTCAAGTGATTCTATGGGATTTTTTCCCTTATATTTTATCCGATTTTTCAGTTCCTGACAAACAGGCGGAAACAAATTAGGCGGTTATTTGTGAGAACGTTTACAGCTGAAAATCACATTTGTAAAATATGCACAAAATATATTTGAAAAAATTGTGATTTGTATTACCCATACAAACTTGAAATTTATAGCAAAATGTGTTAAAATATAATTGCTCGAAATTTCATATTTTATAAAGTGATGTAAGGCTGATCTCAGCACGGCCGTGGTGCCGGGACATGCCGCCCATCAGAGGAGGTAAAGGGGCAAATGAACAGGAATAAAAGGATATTTGATCGTGCTGCGGTATGTGCGATGGCGTTCTCGCTGGTATTTGCATCAGGCTGCGGCGCCCAGAAGGAAGAATCACACGGAAAAATAACGGTCATCGTTAAGTCACAGGATCCTTACTGGGATTCGGTGAAGAAGGGCGCTGACGAAGCTGCCGATGAGCTGGGTTACAGCATCGACTGGCAGGCACCCGCTAATGAGGACGTTCCACAGAATTCATTCGTTGAGAAGGCAGTGCATGACGGTACTAAGGCTATACTTGTAGCTCCTTCAGTTGCTGAAGGGCTGGAGGACAGCTTCAAGATGGCATCTGACAGTGAGATACCCGTGCTTGCGATCGATACAGACATTGATTCCGAATTCAAGGAAAGCTGCCTTGCGACCAATCAGGACGCAGCGGGCGGTATCGCCGCAAGACAGACCATTCAGCTGCTGCCTGACGGCGGAGAGATAGCAGTTATGGGTCACATGCAGGATTCACCTACTGCGATAGGTCGTTTTGAAGGTTTCTTCGTGAACCTTCCGCATACAAACACCACCAATTTCAGCTTACCTTCAGGCTATAACGACACAAACGTGCTGGACTCCGAGACAGCAGCTGCTGTAAGCGGCTCGGGCACACCTGTGTTCGACCTGGTAGACATCAGGTTCTGCGACAACAACGCCGACCTGGCAGCAGAAGGCACTAAGGAAATGCTGAAAGAACACCCCGATATCAGAGTCATCTACTGCACAAACCAGACTTCTACCGTTGGCGTTGGCAGAGCAATAGATGAACTGGGTTATAAGGACAGAGTACAGGTCGTAGGCTTCGACTCATCTGACGAGGAGATAGGTTTCGTTCAGGCAGGCGTGCTCGACGGTATAGTTGTGCAGAACCCTTATAACATGGGCTACCTGGGTGTAAGATATGCGGTAAAGAGCATCAACGGCTACTCAATACCTTCAGGTATAGACACAGGTGCGACATTCGTTACAAAGGACAATCTGGAAAATCCCGAAGTACAGATGCTCCTGCACCCCGAGAATTACTGATGGAGGTATTGGATAATGGCTACTACTAATAAAAAAGAGAACGGCAGTTCTTCAAATGTCTTTATTATAGCGGGCGTTGCACTGCTCGTATTCGTTGCATACAGTATGTTCCTTGGTTACAGACTGTACGATCAGCTGACAGGTACATACAACGACGTTCAGCGTTCACTGGTCGATGTTTCTACCATCAAGGATAACCTGCTGATGGTCAACCGTGACGTACTCATGATAATCTCGGGTACAGGTTCGGTAGAGGATAACGTTCATGAGATCTCCAGTTGTTTCGATGATATCGAAGACTGCATGAAGGATTATGAAGCAGTCGAAGGCCGTGAAGAGAAGGAGCTGAGACGTTACACTCAGGCTAAAACATTCATAAACGCTTACCACGAAAAGATACAGTCATTCCAGGCTCAGTTCATGGAAGGCACACAGATGAATGAGGGTCTTAACCTTGACCTTGCCACCGCACAGGTGCTCTACACTCAGGAGCTCCAGCCTTTGCAGATAACTGCACTGGAAATGTTCGATGCAGCTAAGGATATCGGTCAGACAAACTCCGATAAGCAGATATCAAACGTTTATCAGGTGCTCAACCTGTTCATGGTGCTGATGCTTGTGGCACTGGTCGGCGGCGAAACAGCTATCATCATTATCGCAAGAATAGCTAAGGCACAGAGTGCTAAGCTGGACAAGCGTGAGAAGGAGCTGGAAGCTTTCGACTCCAAGCTGAAGGTATCAAAGAGAAAGATGAACGAGATGGCGATAATGAACATACTTACAGGTATGAAGAACCGTTACGCTATGGACGAGGAAGTCGGCAACAGACTTGAATCAGATAACTTCTGCGTTACTATGCTCGACATCGACAACTTCCGCCAGATAAACGATATCTACGGATACGATTTCGGCGATGAGTTCCTGGGAATGGTATCGGATAAGCTGAAGGAAGAATTCGGCAACGATGCAGAGATCTACAATATCCAGGGCAACCAGTTCTGCATGGTATTCCACGATGAGATCGCAAGCTCGCAGGCAATGAGACTTTCCGAAAGAGCATTGCAGGTAATGAACAACGTTTATACCATTTCAAACATCGGCTTGCAGCTGAGTGCGACGGGCAGCTTCTACAACTATCATGCCCGTGAGTGCGCAAACCTCAGTGCAATGCTGGTAAAGATGATCGCAGGGATCCGTCAGGGCAAATCCCGTGGCGGCAACGTGCTGATAACTGTGATGTAATAATAATCATATTTACCCCCGCTGACAGCATAGTCGGCGGGGGTATTTTTGTCATGAAAGCAGATAACGACCGATAGAAAAGCAACAAACAGCAAACTATATAAGCCTGACATAGAGTTGAGCTTTAGGTCACGGTCAGCTTTGCTGAACATTGCCTTGTCACGAGTTGATGGGCTATGCCGGATCGGTGGGCGGCAGTCCTGTCTCTGTGCTCTCTGTGGCATTATCAAAGGCGATCAAGCGTGTGCACCCTGAAAATACACTGCCTATCAAGATCCTGTATCCTGTGAACATCCGCAAGGTGATGGGCAACAGCACATCCCTGGTCCATCAGGCGGTCTTTGCACAGTACAGCTTCAAACCTTCCGACGTTACCTGTAAAAGCGAAGACGAACTCAACGCCGCTTTCAGATCATATCTCAGGGAATTTACCTCCGAGCCGAGCATACGCAGGAACGCAGGTATCTTCCGCAGCATGTGCGAGGGCTACACAAAAGCATTTTCCTTCAACGCACTTAACAAGATCACCATGGAGCAGCGCATGAGCACGGACGCAACACTGGAGATCAGCTATATCGGCAAACTTCACACCGCCGATTACGTCAAACGCATGCGCATGACGGCATTCCACGTAATGCCTGAAAACGGCGTTATGCTGCAGGTGACCGAGGTGGGTGATGTTTTCTACATTGATTGGTATCAGGGCATGCATGATGCTACCTACATCTGCGCCATGCGAGATGTACTGAATGAGATGGGCATGAAGAACATCTGCCTTGAGCGTATGGAATGATCGAAGTTGTGCGGCCGAATACTTTGTCGTTGATAATGTCAAATATCAATGTCTATACATTTTATAATATGGTTATCCCTTTAACACACCATTGTATACACCGGTATAACAAGATATAAGTA